>NZ_SMKS01000068.1:0-31027 GCF_004348435.1 Saccharopolyspora terrae
AACACCACCGTGCCGTGGCCTGCCGGTACGACAAACTCGCCCTCCGCTACGAAGCCACCGTGCACGTCGCCACCATCGACATCTGGCTCCGCAGCCTCACCAAGATCGGTTCCTAAACAGCTCCTAGGGCTGGCGGTCGTCGAACCGCTGCGGACTAACCTCGGCTCCGACCTTTGCGGACGTACATGGCGCGGTCGGCGGCGTCCAGCAGCTCCACGTGGGAGAGCGTCGGGAGGGTCGTGGTGGCAAGCCCGACGCTCGCCTGCAGGGAAACCCGGCAGCCCGACACGACGACGTCGGTCTTGAGGCAATTCTCCACGCGGTCGCGAAGCGCCTCCGCCGCCGCGAGATCGGGTACGCGGCTGACCACCACGAACTCGTCTCCCCCGACACGGGCCACGGTGTCACCGGTCCGCGCGGCGTGCAGCAGAGCGTCACCCGCCGAGATCAGGAGCTGATCGCCGACGGCGTGCCCGTGGAGGTCGTTGGTCTCCTTCAGCTTGTCGAGGTCCACCAGCATCACGGCCAGCACGCCCCCGTCGCGTGGTAGTTCCGCTAGTGCGTGATCCAGCCGATCGGCCAACAGGGCGCGGTTGGCCAGCCCGGTCAGCGGATCGTGCAGGGCCAAGTGCGCGAGGTGCTCGTCCGACATGCGCCGATCACCTATCTCCTCGTACTGGCCGACTACGCACACCGGCGCGCCCTCTGGGCCTGGTACCGCGCTGACCCGGATGAACAACCAGATTGGGTACCCGGCCTTGTGCCGGTAACGGGTTTCGACGCTCACCCGGTCGATGCGCCCCTCGAAGACATCGGCGAACGCCGCGCTGGCCTCTTCGTCCGGGTAGGTGAGGTCGGTGGGATCCAGGTCCACCAGCTCGTCGTGGCTGTAACCGAGCAACTCGCACAAGGCGGCGTTGACCTCTGTCCACACCCCGTTCGCGTCCAGCAGAGCCATCCCGATGGGCGCGTTGGCGAACGTCCGTTGCCATCGGTCGTTGGATTCGTGCCGGTCTGTAATGTCCTGCGCGTGGGTCACGATGCAGAGCGGACGGTCCTCGTCGTCCCGGATGACCGAGGCGGACAGGAGCAACCAGATGACCCGCCCGTCGGCGCGCACGCATCGGAACTCGTGGGAGACCTCGCCCGAGGGCTCCGCGAGCACGTCGCCGATCATGTCGAGCCCCACCGCGTCGTCAGGGTGGATGTAGTGGTGGCGGTGGTGCTCGACGATCTCGTCTCGCTCGTAGCCGAGGAGCCGGCACAGGGCCCGGTTGACGTAGAGGAAGCGCCCCTCGAGGTCGAGCACCGTCATCGCGGAGGCGGCCTGGTCGCACACGACCCGCCACGGAATCCGATCCTGGTCACCCGATAAGGGCATAGGCCGACCGTAGGCGGCCTCGCCCGCATGTCGAGCCAGTTCACACCTGTGAGTGACTTGCCACGGTGACGAGCGCGGCCACTGGTCGCTGTCGGCGGTCACCAGGAGCGCCACGACCAGCGACCAGGGCAGTCCCCAGAGATCGCGGTGCTCCACCGATCCCAAGATTCTGGTGGGACTCAGGATTGCGAACGTCCTTGCCGTGGGACCACGCGTTCCTTTCGGGGGCTGTCGTGCCATCGCCCCTTCGGCTGACCGACCCTTCCAATCGATCAACCGCGCTCTGCACTCGCCCATCCAGGGGTATACGTCAATGGGCGGGGGCAGGTCGACTCGGTTGCCGACCTGAGGGAGCGGGGAGCGGGTGGGTCTCTTTCCAGCCGCAGCCGGTCATCACCGAGGACGACCTCTACCTGCAGGCGGTCGAACAGCTCACCGTCACCACGCTGCGCAACGTGGTCGGTTCCAAGGATCTTGAACGCACCCTGACTTCACGCGACACGATCAACAGCCAGCTGCGAGGCGTGCTGGACGAGGCCACCGGCTTCCCGGGTGATCCCCAGTGAGATGACCTCGGCACTGGATGCGCACTAGATGGTGTCGCCGCGGACCTCGACGGAGCCGTTCTCGGTCACGGAGCTCATCGATGCCAAGGGGAGAGCTGTCGACAACGGTGAGAACCTCCTCACTGAGGTAATGGGGCTGGAGCGGCGCCTTGATGTGGTGCTCGGGTGCTGTCTCGCTGGATCCACCCCTCCCTCGTGTCTGATGCATGGCACGGGCAGGGTGCTCGCCGATCCTGGCGGCGCTGCGAGGACCTGGCGATGTCGTGGGTGCCGACCCAGCCCGAAGGGGTTTTGCGGCACCCGGGCACCAATGGGTGGTCGAGTTCTTTCGGCACCGTCGCGCACGGCGAGTTGGCGGGTTGCCCACCGCAACAGGAGTGCCGCTGACACCCAGCCGGGGTGTCACTGTTCTTCTCCCTGTTGATCTCCCCTCGTTGTGGTGTGCCGCTGATGCGTGCGTCGCGCCGCCACGCGGGGGTTGTTGAGCGGCCTGGTCGAAGGCCGCTTGGTGAGGCCTGGTGTCTTGATGTTTTCTACTGCCGTGCAGTGGGTTGCGTGCGTGCGCGCTCGTGCTGGTCGTCGTTCTTCCGGGCGGGGAGGTGCGGCATGAGGGGCGTGCTGGACGCGCTTCGGCGTGATGGTCGGCGGGTTCCTGCTCATCGGTGCGGCGCTCGTGGCCGTGCTTTGGGCGAATTCGCCGTGGTCCGACGCCTACGAGAGCGTGCGGTCCTTCTCGTTCGGCCCTGAGGCCCTGCACCTGAACCTCTCGGTGCAAGCGTGGGCGGCCGATGGGTTGCTGACGTTGTTCTTCTTCATCGTGGGCAACGAGCTCAAGCAGGAGTTCGTGCACGGCGAGCTGCGCCACCCGCGGCGTGCGTTGCTGCCGATCGTGGCTGCGTTGTGCGGTGTGGTGCTGCCGGCGGCGATCTTCGCGGCGATCAACTTCGGGCAGGGCGAGGCCGCGCGAGGGTGGGGCATCCCGATGGCCACCGACATCGCCTTCGCCGTGGCGGTGCTAGCAGTGGTCGGTCGGCACCTGCCTCCGGCGCTGCGCACCTTCCTGCTCACCCTGGCCATCGTCGACGACTTGGCAGCGATCGTGGTGATCGCCGTGTTCTACACCGAGGGTCTGTCCTGGGTACCGCTGCTGGGCGCGGTCGGACTGCTCGCCGTGTTCGGCCTGCTCCAGCGCGGCACCGGGGTTGCCGCGCGGTTGCTCGGTTCACGGGTGCCGAACTGGGCCGTGTTGGTGCCGCTGGCGGTCGTGATCTGGGCGTTGATGCATGCCAGCGGTGTGCACGCCACCATCGCCGGTGCGGCGATGGGGCTGCTCATGCGCACCCGAACTCGTCCCGGCGAGAGCACCGATCCCAGCTACCGCGCGGAACACCAGCTGCGCCCGTGGGTGATGGGGCTAGCGCTTCCGGTGTTCGCCCTGTTCTCCGCCGGGGTGGTCTTCGGCGACCTGGGCAGCACACTGACCGACCCCGTCTCCCTCGGCATCGTGGCCGGTCTCGTGGGCGGCAAGCTGATCGGCATCGCCGGAGGTTCCTGGCTGGCCACCAAGCTCACCCCTGCCGAGCTCAACCCCACCCTGCGATGGATCGACATCGTGGGCATGTCCCAACTCGCCGGGATCGGCTTCACCGTCTCGCTGCTGATCAGCGAACTGTCGTTCCCCGACCCGGTCATGCTCGATCACGCCAAGTCCGCGGTCATCATCGCCTCAGTCTTGGCCACCGCGTTGGCCGCGATCATCCTGGGGCTGCGCAGCGCTCACTACCGCGCACAAGCCGACCGCGATCGGCTGGTCAGCCCTGCCGAACGCAGCTGAAGAGGGTCCTGCAACCGCTCGGCGGGGCCACCAGCGGGCCGCATGCCGGGACTGGGCATGCGAATCCCAGGTGGCGGGGAAGTGGGTGATCGATCGCAGAAGGCGGGCGCGAGTGGGCGTCCGACGGCGCTCAGGCCGCGCCATGGTGGCGCGGCCTGTAGGTCGAGGGGCACGACTTGGTCGCCGCCGGGGTCGAGCCCGTCTTCGACGTTCGTTGCTCGGAGTCAGGCATGCCGCTCATGGATACCTTGATTGTGGAGATCCGGAGTGGGTTTGATCTTGGCGAGTCATCTTGAGCGGGTTCAGGAGTTGGGGCTGTAGGACTTGTCCGGCCAGAAGGGCCATTCCTCGAAGGTTCGGCACCTTCCGTCTGGTGCGAACTGCAGGATCCACAGGTCGCGGTACTGCTGATGCGTCGGGCTGCTGTACTGGACCTCGATCCGGACGACGGCGGTGTCGCCATCGACGGCCACCACTGCGCTCGTGAGTTCAAAGGCCTCGTTCGGACCGGTGCGTTCGGCCTCCCACATCCGGCCGATGGCGGGGAGCCCGACCACTGGTTCTTGGAACGGAGCTTGCTGATACGTCGCGTCCGAGGTGAACAGCCCGGCGAGCATGTCGATGCCCGGTGCGCGCCACGCTCGTTCGTACTTCGCGATCCAGACGCCTACTTGATCCCGGTCCATAGTTCGGGAATCTTGGCAGCAACGAGCCGGGCTCGCTGGGCGGAGCGAGCCCGGCGGAAGATCGCCAAGGCTCCCAATCTTGAGGTAGCCGGTCCGCTCGTCCCAGGACTGGGCTCTGCTCAAGAGTCTCGCGTGCGCCACCCGTGACAGAATGACCGGATCTTCTCCGCAGGAAGGCAATCTGTCACGGTGACGAAATGCGGTAGTTGGGGCTGGCGTTTTGTCACTCCGGCCGGTCCTGCGTCGGACTTTCCATGGGCACGCCGTCTTCGGAGAGCGGTGGGGCGGGCAGGTCCGCGCTCGAGGTGAGTGGTGCCGCCCCGGTCAGGGGCCTCCCAGCCGGTTCTTTGAGGAAGAGGGTGCTCACGAGCCCGATCGCTCCTGCTCCGATGAGGTAGTAGCCGGGCCAGTCGAGGTTTCCCGTCGTAGTGACCGCGACTCCGATGACGGTGGGTGCCGTCCCAGCGAAGGCTGACACGAAGATGTTGAAGATGATGGCGAGGCTGCCGTAGCGGATGAATGTGGGAAAGAGCGTGGGCAGGGTGGATGGGGTCACTGCTGCGAAGCAGAGCAGCGCGAAGCCCATGATCAGCAAGCCGGCGACCTGACCGGGAAGCCCTGTCCGCAGTAGCCACACCGAAGGCAGGCCCAACAGGATGAGCGACATGCTCCCGGTGAGCAGAATGGGTTTCCTGCCTATCCGGTCGCTGAGCTTGCCGACGAAGACGATGACGATCAGCATCGCCAGCATGACGGCAACCTGGAGCGTGGCCGAGATGGCCCCACTAGTTCCGTTTTCGCCGTGTCCGGGCAGGGTGGTGGTCAGGTAGGTCGGCACGTAGTTCGTCAGCACGTAGTTGGTGACGTTCCAGGCGACGATCAGCCCACCTGCGATCAGAACCGCAGAGCGGTAGTGCTTCGCCAGGATCTGGAACACGCGCCGAAGAGCCATCGTGGCCATCGCTGGCGAGCGCTCCATCTGCTGCCGGAACGCCGGGGTCTCCTCGAGGTCCATTCGGAGGTAGAGCCCGGTGACGCCCAGCGGGAGGGCGAGCATGAAGGGGAGTCGCCAGCCCCACGTCAGCAGATCGTCTTCCGGTAGTGCGGCCACCAGGATCGAGGTGATACCAGCGCCGAGCATGTACCCGATGAGCGTGCCGAATTCCAGCAGGCTCCCGAGGGCGCCGCGCCGGTGGTCCGGGGCGTACTCGGCGACGAGGGTCAGGGCGCCGACGTACTCGCCACCCACCGAAAAGCCCTGCAGCATGCGGATGAACAGCACGATCAGCGGCGCTGCGATGCCGATCGCGCCGTAGCTGGGAACGAGTCCGAGCAGCGCGGTCGCAAGCGTCATGAGGAAGATCGTGGCGGACAGAACTCTGGTTCGGCCGAAGCGGTCTCCCAGCGGTCCCAGGATGATTCCGCCGAGAGGGCGGACCAGGAACGCGGCGGCGAAGGTGCCCAGGGTGAACACCGGTGCCCACTCGCCTGCATCGGGGAAGAAGACCTGATCGAGGGCGAGGGCGATGTAGGAATAGGTGCCGAAGTCGTACCAGGTGGCGATGTTGCTCAAGGCCGCGGCCGTGGTCGCGCGACGAATCGTCTGAGCGTCCTCGATGGCCAGCTTGCCGCCCGCCCCCGGTGGCACGGGCGTGTCGTTCACCCTGCCGGTCCGTTCAGCGGGACGTCCGATCGGGACGTACAAGGAGGTCGACGCATGATCACCTTCGGTGCGCACAGCTGATATATCTATGCAAGCTAATAGATGTGTCTCAGGGGGTCAAGGTTTTCCGGGTGCAGCTACGGGCCTGCGAGCTGCTGCAAGCGTTCGAGGATCTCGTCGGCTGCCTCGCCGAGAACTCCCGCTACGGTGGGGAAATCGGCTGCGCGGAGGTGCTCGCCGTCGGCGGTGACGCTCAGCGCTCCGGCCACTCGCCCGCCAGGGCCCCGCACCGGGACGGCGACGGAGTGGAGCTCGGTATCGAACTCCCCGCACGCGGTCGCCCAGCCGCGGTCGCGCACCCGGTTGAGATCTGCGGTCAGGGCGCCGCGCGAAACGATGGTGCGCTCGGTGAAGCGGGGTAGCGGTTGCCGCAGGACCTCCTCGAGCTTCTCGGAACCGAAGTGCGCCAGCAGCGCCTTCCCGCTCGCAGTCGCGTGCAGCGGTAGTCGGAGCCCGATCCAGTTGCGCTCGGTGCTCGGCTCCTGGGCGACGGTGGTGGCGCCTCCGCCGTCGAGGACGCTGATGCTCACGGTCCCGCGCAGCTCGGAGGCCAGTCGGGTGCAGATCGATTTGCCCTCCCTCGCGATGTCCAGCTGTGCCGCAGTGGCGCCGGCGAGCCGGACGATGCCGAAGCCGAGCTGGAACTTGCCGCGAGAGCCCACTTGTTCGACGAACCGGAACTTCTCCATGGTCGTCATCAAGCGGGACGCGGTCGACTTGTGCACGCCCAGTTCGTGTGCCAGGTCCGTGACGCCGGACGGGCCGCGTTGACCCAGGAGGACGAGCATGGACAGAGCTCGCTCCACGGCCTGGGTGGCGGTCCTGGGTTCGGAGGTCCCTGCGTCCTTGCTCTTGTTGTGCATCCTGCAACTCCGAAATCGGCGCGGGTTGATTTGGGATCGGTTAATTGACGGGAAACGATAAGTGTCGGATGCTCTGTTGCGAATCACACGTCGTGTTCCGCAATCAGCAACAGGAGCAACGATGATCTTAGTTGGCGCGGCGGCCGATATCCCGGTCGGAGAGTCTGTACGTGTGCAGGGCAGCGTGGCAATCGCGGTCTTCAACGCGGACGGGACCTTCTACGCGATTGACGACACGTGCACCCACCAGGATGCGTCGCTTTCGGACGGATGGCTCGAGGACTGCGCGGTCGAGTGCCCCTTGCACGCCGCCTGCTTCGACCTCCGCACCGGAAAGCCCAGCGGGCCGCCAGCGCGGAAACCCGTGCGAACGCACGAGGTGGTCGTCGACGGCGGGCAGGTGTTCGTGAACGAAACGGTTGAAGTTGGCGCGGACGCCGGTGCGGACGTCGCCGGAGTGCTTGGCGAAGGGGTTCGTTGATGCAGACCATTGCCGTTGTCGGTGCCTCCCTGGCCGGGCTGACCGCTACCCGGTCCCTGCGCGATCAGGGATTCGAGGGGCGCATCGTCGTGGTCGGCGACGAGCCCCACGCGCCGTACGATCGCCCGCCCCTGTCGAAGGATTTCCTGGCCGGGACGGTTTCAGAAGAGGACCTGACGCTGGCGACACCCGAGGACGACGAGCTGGGCGCGGAGTGGCGCCTCGGGAACCCGGCGACTGCTCTCGACACCGGTGATCGGGCGGTGGTGCTCGACAACGGCGAGCGGATCGTGGCCGACGGCGTGGTGCTGGCGACCGGCGCCCGGGCCAAGACCCTCCCCTGGAGCCTGCCGAAGGGCGTCCACACCCTTCGCACGCTCGACGACGCGCGGGCGCTGCGCGACGAGCTGGTCGCGGGAGCCCGCCTGGTCGTGATCGGGGCGGGCTTCATCGGCTCCGAGATCGCCTCGACGGCGGTGGGTTTGGGCGTGGAAGTCGATGTCGTCGAAGCCGCGCCCGTGCCGCTGCTGAAGGCGCTCGGTGCGGAGATGGGCGAGATCTGCGCCGGGTTGCACGCCACGAAGGGAGTGCGGCTGCACACCGGCGCCACGCTCGCCGAACTGGTCGGTGGTGAGCAGGTGACGGCGGTCCGCTTGTCCGACGGTCGCGAACTGCCCGCCGACGTGGTGGTGGTCGGGATCGGTGCGGAACCGTGCGTGGAATGGCTGCGCGGGTCCGGCGTCGACCTCGATGACGGTGTTGTGACCGACGCGCAAGGCCTGACGAACCTCCCCGGCGTCGTCGCGGTGGGGGACTGCGCCAACTCGCACCGCAACTTCCTCGGTGCGCCGCGTCGCATGGAGCACTGGACCAATGCCCTGCAGCAGCCCGTCGTCGCGGTGTCCGCCCTCCTCGGCGGGAGCTACGTACCGCCGGCGCACCACGAGGTGCCGTACTTCTGGTCGGACCAGTACGGCCACAAGATCCAGTTCGCCGGCCGCCGCACCGAGGGCTCCACGGCCGAAGTGGTCGAGGGCAGCCTCGATTCACTCGACTTCCTCGTGCTCTACCGCGATCAAGACGGGAACCCGGAAGGGGTTCTCGGGGTCGATCGCGCCCGCTCGTTCGGGAGGTGGCGCCGCCAGCTGGCGGGATACCTGCCGGCCGGGCGGTGATCGCATCCGCGCAGTCCACTCATCTCGCCAGCGCTGTGGCTCTCAGGTCTTGAGCGGGCTCGCTCGCTCCTCGAGCTCTCGCGCGCTCGGCATCGCGCTGGCTGTTCGTAGCCGCATGGCAGTAGAAGGAAAGGATCATTCGTGAGCTCCGTAGAAGCCCACGGCCAGGAGAAGCCGGAACCCACGTCCAGCCTGATCCCGACTCTGCCGGGATCGCATTACACCGACATGGCGGTCTTCGAGCTCGAGAAGTCGCGGATCTTCCAGAGCAACTGGTTCGCCGCGGCCCGCAGCAGTGACATGCCGTCGCCGGGCAGTTTTCGCAATGTCGACGTCGGAGGGGAGAGCGTCCTGATCGTGCGCGGTCGTGACGGTGCGCTGAGAGCCTTCCTCAACGTCTGCCGCCACCGCGGTGCGCGCTTGTGCACCGAGGAGGCCGGGTCGGTGCGCAAGTCCCTGCAGTGCCCGTACCACGCGTGGACCTACGGCCTCGACGGTTCGCTCATCGCGGCGCCGAACCTGAATTCCATGGACGACGTCAACCGGGACGAGTACGGCCTCATCGGCGTCGCCTTGAAGGAGTGGCTCGGAACGGTGTGGGTCTGCCTCGCCGACGAGCCTCCCTCGTTCGAGGAGGCCGTGCAGGGTGCGGTCACGGCCAGGATGGGTGATCCTTCCGCCATCGACGGTTGGGGAATCGACGAACTCGTGGTGGGCAAGAGGATCACCTACGACGTGAAGGCCAACTGGAAGCTCATCGTCGAGAACTTCATGGAGTGCTACCACTGCGCGACGATCCATCCTGAGCTGACCGAAGTGCTGCCCGAGTTCGCCGACGGATACGCCGCGCAGTACTTCGTGGGACACGGGGCGGAGTTCGGCGAGGAGGTCACCGGTTTCACCGTCGACGGCCAGGGCGGGTTCGGAACGCTCTCCGGCGTCGACCAGGACCACGACCGGCGCTACTACGCGATCACCATCAACCCGCAGGTGTTCATCAACCTCGTCCCGGACCACGTGATCTTCCACCGGATGTACCCGGTGGCCGTGGACCGGACGATCGTCGAGTGCGACTGGCTCTACACGCAGGAGGTCATCGACAGCGGAGTCGATCTCTCCCGGTCGGTGGAGCTGTTCCACCGGGTCAACCAGCAGGACTTCGACGCGTGCGAGCGCTGCCAGCCGGCGATGTCCTCCCGGGCCTACGCCGCGGGTGGCGTGCTGGTTCCCAGTGAGCACCACATCGGGGAGTTCCGGGATTGGGTGGCCTCCGCGGTCGCAGGTTGAGGTTCGCGGGACGCCGGCAAGGCGTCGAGAAAGGCCACACTGCGCTCTGGACTGATATACCAGTCGCATGTCACAGTGGGCGCCGGAATTGAGTTGCGACGCTCGGTCTGCGGCCTCGCAACCGGAACACGGGTCTGCTCCTCGGCCATCGGCAGGTGCGTCCGTGGTCGAGGAGCAATCGCTGAGAAGGAGAAAGGCGTTATGCCACAAGAGGTCCGCGGAGTCGTCTCGCTCGCGCAGGGCAAGCCCGTCACTGTCGAGACGATCGTGATCCCCGACCCTGGGCCCGGTGAGGCCGTCGTGCGGGTGCAAGCGTGCGGGGTGTGCCACACGGACCTGCACTACCGGGAGGGTGGGATCAACGACGAGTTCCCGTTCCTGCTCGGGCATGAGGCCGCAGGCGTCGTGGAATCGGTCGGTGAGGGTGTCGCCAATGTGGCCCCGGGCGATTACGTGATCCTGAACTGGCGCGCGGTCTGCGGGCAGTGCCGTGCCTGCAGCAAGGGCAAACCGCAGTACTGCTTTGATACGCACAACGCGACGCAGAAGATGACGCTGGCATCGGGGCAGGAACTGAGCCCGGCACTGGGGATCGGAGCCTTCGCGGAGAAGACCCTCGTGGCCGCCGGGCAGTGCACCAAGGTCAACCCGCGGGTGAAGCCGCAAGTGGCGGGGTTGCTCGGGTGCGGCGTGATGGCCGGCATCGGCGCCGCGATCAACACCGGGAACGTGGGCCGCGGCGATTCGGTCGCGGTCATCGGCTGCGGAGGCGTCGGTGATGCGGCGATCGCGGGTGCGGAGCTCGCAGGAGCGAGCACGATCGTGGCGGTGGACCGCGACCCGCGGAAACTCGACCAGGCCAGGGAGTTCGGCGCCACGCATGTCGTCGACGCCCGAGAAGCTGATGTCGTCGAGGCCATCCGGAATCACACCGGGGGATTCGGCGCCGACGTGGTCGTCGATGCCGTTGGGCGTCCGGAGACCTGGAAGCAGGCGTTCGAGGCCCGCGACTTGGCCGGCACGGTCGTGCTCGTCGGTGTGCCGACGCCGGACATGATGGCACCCGAACTGCCGTTGATCGAGTACTTCGGCCGTGGCGGTGCGCTCAAGTCCTCGTGGTACGGCGATTGCCTGCCCTCACGTGATTTCCCCGCGCTGGTCGACTTGCACCTGCAGGGCCGGTTGCCGCTGGAGAAGTTCGTGACCGAGGAGATCTCCCTCGACGGCGTCGAGGACGCCTTCGAGAAGATGCACCGCGGTGACGTGCTGCGCTCGGTGGTGGTCCTGTGAGCCCCATCGAGCACCTGGTCACCTCGGGCACCTTCTCCCTGGACGGGGGCACCTGGGAGGTCGACAACAACGTCTGGCTCATCGGCGACGAGCGCGAGGTCCTCGTCGTCGACCCCGCGCACGACGCCGATGCGGTCGCGGAGCGGATCGGCGATCGCCGGTTGACGGCGATCGTGTGCACCCACGCCCACGACGACCACGTCAACCAGGCACCGGCGCTGTCGGACAGCTTCGACGCACCGATCCTGCTCGACCCGGCCGAAGCTCCGCTGTGGAAGCTGACGCACCCGGACCGGCAACCGGATCAGGAGTTGTCGAACGGGCAGGTCATCACGGTGGCCGGCATCGATTTGCGCGTCCTGTCGACGCCGGGGCACTCGCCGGGTTCGGTCTGCCTCCACGTGCCGGAGCTGACGACGATCTTCACCGGGGACACGCTGTTCCAGGGCGGGCCCGGGGCTACCGGGCGGTCCTACTCCAGCTTCGACACGATCATCAGCTCGATCAGCCGCGACCTGCTGGCCCTGCCGGGGGAGACAACTGTCCGCACAGGACACGGAGGCTCCACCACCATCGGGGACGAGGCTCCGCACCTGGAGGAGTGGAGAGCCCGGGGGTACTGACCGCCCCGGGCATTCGCGAGAAGTCGTCGCCCTCGGGCTGTTGACCGAGGGCGCAACGGCCCCTAACTTGACATGTAACTGATATATCAATCACCAAACACAGATACACCAGGAGGTGGCCGCATTGTCCGCAACGGTTGATCGTCAAGGGGCGGCGAGCGCCGAGAACGCGCTCGGTCTTCCCTTGGCAGAGACGGACCCGGAGGTCCATGCGGCCGTCAACCGGGAGTTGGCTCGGCAGCGCGACACGTTGGAGATGATCGCGAGCGAGAACTTCGCGCCGCTGAGCGTGATGCAGGCCCAGGGCTCGGTGCTGACCAACAAGTACGCCGAGGGATACCCGGGGCGCCGCTACTACGGTGGTTGCGAGAACGTCGACGAGATCGAGCAACTGGCCATCGACCGGGTCAAGGCGCTCTTCGGCGCCGACTACGCGAACGTGCAGCCGCACTCCGGAGCTCAGGCGAACTCCGCGGTCATGGCCGCCCTGCTGGACCCGGGCGACACCTTCCTCGGTCTGGACCTCGCGCACGGCGGGCACCTGACGCATGGCATGCGCTTGACCTTCTCGGGGAAGTACTTCGACGCCGCGGCGTACCACGTGCGCGAGAACGACCACCTCGTGGACATGGACGAGGTGGAGCGGCTGGCGAAGGAGCGGCAGCCGAAGCTGATCATCGCGGGCTGGTCGGCCTACCCGAGGCACCTGGACTTCGCGGAGTTCCGGCGGATCGCCGACGAGGTCGGTGCCTACCTGATGGTGGACATGGCCCACTTCGCCGGGCTGGTCGCAGCCGGTCTGCACCCGTCACCCGTGCCGCACGCGCACGTGGTCACCTCGACCACCCACAAGACGTTGGGAGGACCGCGAGGCGGTGTGGTGCTCGCCGAGGCGAGCTTGGCGAAGAAGCTGAACTCCAGCGTCTTCCCAGGGCTGCAAGGCGGTCCGCTCGAGCACGTGATCGCGGGCAAGGCGGTGGCGTTCAAGCTCGCCGGAGAGGCCGCCTTCCGCGAGCGGCAGGAGCGCACCCTGGCCGGGGCGAAAATCCTGGCTGACCGACTGCTGCTGGAGGAGAACGTCGGCGTGGTGTCCGGTGGAACCGACGTGCACCTGGTGCTGGTCGATCTCCGCAATTCCGAGATGGACGGCCAGCAGGCCGAGGATCGGCTGCACCACGTCGGCATCACGGTGAACCGGAACGCGGTCCCGTTCGATCCTCGACCGCCGATGGTCTCCTCCGGGGTTCGCATCGGAACTCCCGCGCTGGCCGCGCGCGGCTTCGACGACGAGGACTTCCGCGAGGTCTCGGACATCATCGCGCTGGCGCTGCGACCCGAGACGCCGCAAGCAGGCCTCGACGCCCTCGCCGAGCGCGTCGCGAAACTCGCCCAGAGCCGTTCTCTGTACCCGGAGCTGCAGGCATGAACACGAACTCCACGCCTCCCGGCGCGGATCTGCCCGAACACCCGGCTTTCCTCTGGCGCAACCCGGAGCCGAAGAAGTCCTACGACGTGGTCATCATCGGTGGCGGCGGGCACGGTCTGGCGACCGCGCACTACCTGGCGAAGAACCACGGCATCACCAACGTCGCCGTGCTGGAGAAGGGGTGGCTCGCGGGCGGGAACATGGCCCGCAACACCACGCTGATCCGGTCCAACTACCTGTGGGACGAATCGGCCGCGATCTACGAGCACGCCTTGAAGCTGTGGGAAGGGCTCGAGGAGGAACTCGGTTACCCGATCCTGTTCTCGCAGCGCGGCGTGCTCAACCTCGCCCACACCGAGCAGGACGTCCGAGATTCGATCCGGCGGGTCGAGGCCAACAAGCTTAACGGCATCGATGCGGAGTGGCTGGAGCCCGACGAGGTCAAGCAGGTCTGCCCGATCGTCAACGTCTCCGACGACATCCGCTACCCGGTGCAGGGCGCGACCTACCAGCCCCGGGCTGGGATCGCCAAGCACGATTACGTCGCTTGGGGATTCGCTCGGAGCGCGGATGAGGCCGGGATCGACCTGATCCAGGACTGCGAGGTCACCGGGTTCACAGTGGACGGTGAGCGGGTGACCGGCGTGCGCACCAGTCGCGGTGACATCGCCTGCGGGACCGTCGCGCTGTGCTCCTCCGGGCACACCTCCGTCCTGCTGGACGAGCTCGGCGTGCGCGCGCCCCTGCAATCGCACCCGTTGCAGGCGCTGGTGTCGGAGCTGCTGGAGCCGGTGCACCCGACGATCGTGATGTCCAACGCCGTGCACGTGTACGTCTCCCAGGCGCACAAGGGCGAGCTGGTGATGGGCGCAGGCGTGGACTCCTACAACGGTTACGGGCAGCGCGGCGCGTTCCACATCATCGAGCGGCAGATGGCCGCAGCCGTGGAACTGTTCCCGGTCTTCGCCCGCGCGCACCTGCTGCGCAGCTGGGCGGGAATCGTCGACGTCACCCCGGACGCGAGCCCGATCGTCGGGCGCACACCGTACGAGAACGTCTACGTCAACTCCGGTTGGGGGACCGGAGGGTTCAAGGTCACGCCGGGGCTCGGCTGGTGCTACGCGCACACCATCGCCCACGGCGAACCGCATCCGCACGTCGCGCCGTTCAGCCTCGACCGCTTCACGACCGGAGCGCTCGTCGACGAGCACGGTGCCGCTGCCGTCGCCCACTGAAACCGAGGACTGCTAACCATGCAATTGATCCACTGCCCTTGGTGCGGCCCCCGCGAGGAGGTCGAGTTCCACTACGGCGGCCAGGCCGACATCTCCTACCCGGACAACCCTGTCGATCTGTCGGACCAGGAATGGGCTGAGTTCGTGTTCTACCGCGACAACAACAAGGGGCCGTTCCCCGAGCGGTGGTGCCACAGCACGGGATGCCGGCGCTGGTTCAACGCCGTCCGGGACACGCGCACCTACGAGTTCCTGGCCATCTACCGAGTCGGTGAACCGGTGCCCGGCGTTCCGGGCTCGGAATCGAGGAAGCCGGAGGTGCGGGCATGAGCCGGGTCGACGGGTATGGCCGCATCGACCGCGGTCGCACGCTCACCTTCACCTTCGACGGACGCACCTACACCGGCCACCCGGGCGACACCTTGGCCTCCGCCCTGCTGGCCAACGATGTTCACCACATCGGCACCAGCGTGAAGCTGGGACGGCCGCGCGGGATCAGCGCAGCGTGGACCGAGGACGCCACGGGCCTGGTGCAGATCGAGGAGCCGTTCCCCGAACCGATGCTGCAGGCCGCCGCGGTCGAGCTGACCGACGGACTCGTGGCGCGAGGCGTCAACGGGCAGGGGCGCCTCGCCGAGCAGCCCGATCCGGCCCGTTACGACCGCAAGCACACGCACGTCGACACCCTCGTGATCGGCGCGGGGCCGGCTGGGCTGCTCGCCGCGCGCAGCGCCGCCCGCGCCGGGGAGAGCGTCGTCCTGCTCGACGATCGTGCCACCGCAGGTGGCAGCCTGACCGGTGCTGAGCGGATCGGTGGACGGCCGGCGCTGGAGTTCGTGGCGGAGGTCGTCGCCGAGCTGGCCGCGAACCCGGAGGTCCTGCACCTGCAGCGCACCACGGCGTTCGGCCAGTACGACGACGGGTTCGTGCTCGCTCTCGAGCGCCGCAGCGGCCACCCCGATGCCGCAGCTTCATCGAACCGCAGCCGTCAACGCGTGCACCGCATCCGCGCGCTGAAGGTCGTCGTCGCCGCCGGTGCACACGAGCGTCCGATCGTGTTCGAGAACAACGACCTCCCCGGAATCATGCTCGCATCGGCAGCGCGCGACTACCTGCACCGCTACGGCGTGCTCGCAGGACAGCAGGTCGTCGTGTTCACCAGCGATGACGCCGCCTACTCCACGGCGATCGACCTGTCCACCGCCGGCGCGGACGTGACGGTCCTCGACGCGAGGGACGAACTACCGCCGGACTGGTGGCAGCGCGCGGTGCAAAGCGGCGTCGAAGTTTCCGAGTCCACAGCGGTCATCGCTGCTGAAGGCGAGGAGCACGTCAGCGCGGTGATCGCGCGCAAGCCTGGGGGAGAGGTGCGAATCCCCGCTGACCTGCTGCTCGTCTCGGGCGGTTGGAACCCGGCGGTGCACCTGTTCAGCCACGTCAAGGGTGCGCTGACCTACGACGCCTCGCTCGGTTCCTTCCGGCCGTCCGGAAGCCTGCCCGGCATCGCGGTGATCGGCGCCGCCAACGGCACTCTCGACCTGGCCGGCGTCGTGCAGGACGGCGCCGGCTCGGAGGCACCGGCGGTCGATGCGGACCCGTCCCGCACACCGACGAAGGTGATCTGGCGCACCGACGGGGACCCGGCGAAGCAGTTCGTCGACATCCAGCGCGACGCCACCGTCGGCGACATCGCCCGCGCGGTCGGCGCCGGGTTGCACTCGGTGGAGCACGTCAAGCGCTACACCACGATCGGCACTGCTCACGACCAGGGAAAGACCTCGGGCGTGATCGCTTCCGGCATCACCGCCGAGCTGCTGGGCCGTCCGATCGAGGACCTGGGCACCACGACCTTCCGGCCGCCGTACACACCGGTTGCCTTCGCAGCTCTGGCCGGGCGTGAACGCGGCAGCCTGTTCGACCCCGAGCGGATCACCGCGGTGCATCCCTGGCACGTCGACGCCGGTGCGGTGTTCGAGGACGTGGGGCAGTGGAAGCGAGCCCGCTACTACCCGGAGCCCGGCGAGGACATGGACACCGCTGTGCTGCGCGAGTGCGCGGCAACCCGATCCGGTGTCGGCATCCTCGACGGCTCCACGCTGGGCAAGATCGATGTCCAAGGCCCGGATGCCGGTGTTCTTCTCGACCGGATCTACACGAACATGATGAGCACCCTCAAGGTCGGCCGGGTGCGTTACGGCGTCATGTGCGGTAACGACGGCATGATCATCGACGATGGCACGGTGCTGCGCATCGAGGAGAACCGCTTCCTGGTCACCACGACCACCGGCGGCGCGGCCACGGTCCTGGACTGGATGGAGGAGTGGCTCCAGACGGAATGGCCCGAGCTGCAGGTGCACCTCGCGTCGGTCACCGAGCAGTGGGCGGTTTTCCCGGTCGTCGGGCCTCGTTCGCGCGAGGTTGTCGGTGAGGTGTTCCGCGATCTGGACGTGTCGAACGAGGCGTTCCCGTTCATGTCGTGGAAGGACACGCATCTCGACGGCGTCCCGGTCCGAGTCGCCCGGATCTCGTTCTCCGGTGAGCTGGCTTACGAGGTGAACATCAATTCCTGGTACGGACTTTCGCTGTGGCAGCGGTTGCTGGAGGCGGGGAAGCGCTTCGGCATCACGCCGTACGGGACCGAGACGATGCACGTGCTGCGAGCCGAGAAGGGCTACCCGATCATCGGGCAGGACACCGACGGCACGGTCGCCCCGCACGACCTGGGCATGAACTGGGTGGTGTCGAAGAAGAAGGACGATTTCATCGGCAAGCGCTCGTTCTCCCGTGCCGAGAACCTGAATCCGCTGCGGAAGCAACTCGTCTCGCTGCTCCCGACGGATCGGCGCATCAAGTTGCGCGAGGGCTCGCAGATCGTGGAATTCCGAGCAGACGGGACGCTTCCGGAGCCACCGGTCCCGATGCTCGGGCACGTCACGTCCAGCTATCACAGCGCTGAGCTCGGCCGGCCGTTCGCGCTGGCGCTGGTGAAGAACGGCCGCGCCCGCGTCGGCGACCTGGTGCACGTCCCGGTGGGCGGCGCGCTCGTCGAGGCGGAGATCGGCGAAACCGTGCTGGTGGACCCGGAAGGAGCACGCCGAGATGGCTAGAACGCTTCGCGCTACGCACCCCCTGGAAGACTGGGAGCACGCCCTGGCCGCGTTGTCCTGGTCGATCGACGGCCTGGTGGTCAAGCCCGAGGAACTCGTGTCCGCCGCGGATCTGCGGATCGATCCGGCCGGTCCGGGTGCCGCGGCAGTGGAGCGCGCGTTGGGCTCGGCGCTCCCCGTCAAACCCAACACCTGGACCTCCACGCCGGAGGGCCAGATCGTCTGGCTGGGGCCGGACGAATGGCTCGTGACGAGCAAGGTCTTCCGCCCGCACGAGCTGGAGGGCTCGCTCGTCGAGGTCGTGTCCGCGCATGGTGGCGCGGCCGTGGACGTGTCCGCGCAGCGCACCGCGATTCGGGTGAGCGGCCGGCTGGCGCGCGAACTGCTCTCGTTCGGGTGCTCGCTCGACCTGCGACCCGCTGCGTTCCCGAAGGGATCGAGCGCGCAGACCGGCATCGGGCAGGCCGGAGTGCTGATCCTCGCCCTGGGCGACGGTGACGACTTCCGGCTCTTCGTCCGGCCGTCGTTCGCGGGTTACCTCGCGGACTGGCTCCTCGACACGGCCGAGGAATTGCGCACCACCACGTAGCACCAGGTCGGCTGTGACCGTGGGCACGGCCGACCTCCCACCCCAAGCATCCTCCGCGCGGTCACTCCAGACCGTTCAGTTAAGGAGCGCCCCCGCCATGAGCACCACCCCTCGTGTCGTCATCATCGGCGCCGGGATCGTCGGCGCCAATCTGGCCGACGAGCTCACCGAGCGCGGCTGGACTGAGGTCACCGTCCTCGACCAGGGACCGCTGCCCCTCACCGGTGGGTCGACGTCGCACGCACCCGGCGTCGTCTTCCAGACCAGCCCGTCCAAGACCATGACCGAGTTCGCGACGTACACGGTCGAGAAGTTCAGCAGCATCGAGGTGGACGGCGACCGGTGCTTCAACCAGGTCGGCGGGCTCGAAATCGCCACCACTCCGGAACGGCTCGCTGATCTGCACCGCAAGCACGGCTGGGCCACGTCCTGGGGCGTCCCCAGCGAGGTCGTCGGTCCGGAGCGGTGCGCGGAACTGCACCCTTTGCTCGACCGCGAGCGCGTGCTCGGCGGTCTGCACACGCCCACGGACGGACTGGCCAAATCGCCCCGAGCCGTCGCTGCCCTCATCCGCCGGGCTGAGGCGCGCGGAGCGGTGTTCCGCGGTTCGACCCGCGTGACGGAAGTCCTGCAGCACAACGGCCGCGTCGCCGGAGTGCGCGCGGACGACGGCGAGGAGATCGCCGCGGACGTCGTGGTCTCCTGCGCCGGTTTCTGGGGCAAGGCCGTCGGCGAGCTGGTCGGCATGAAGGTGCCGCTGCTCCCGCTGGCCCACCAGTTCGCGCGCACCGGGCAGATCGCAGAGCTGGTCGGGCGCAACGACGAGCAGACCGAGGCGAGCCTGCCTGCCCTCCGCCACCAGGACCGCGATCTCTACTTCCGGGAGTACAACGACTGCCTCGGCATCGGCAGCTACGCCCACCGCCCGATGCCGGCGCAGCTGTCGGAGCTGCCCGAGGTCGACGGCGACAACGTCAGCGAGGCGGCGATGCCCTCGATGCTGCCGTTCACCGAGGAGGACTTCGCCGCCTCGTGGGAGCACAGCATGGAGATCCTCCCGTCGTTGCGGAACGCGAAGATCGACTCCGGGTTCAACGGCGTCTTCTCCTTCACGCCCGACGGCGGTCCGCTGGTCGGCGAGTCGCCGGACGTCGCCGGGTTCTGGGTCGCCGAAGCCGTGTGGGTGACCCACTCCGCCGGTGTCGCCCGCGCCGTCGCCCAGCTGCTCGTGAACGGCCGCAGTGAGACCGAGCTCCACGGGTGCGACGTCAATCGGTTCGACGCGATTCAAACGACCGACGCCTACGTCGACGAGACCTCGCAGCAGAACTTCGTGGAGATCTACGACGTCCGGCACCCGCTGCAGCCGAGGTTCTCACCGCGGGAGCTGCGGGTGAGTCCGTTCCACGCGCGGCAGAAGGAACTGGGCGCGTTCTTCCTGGAGTCGCACGCCTGGGAGCGGCCGCACTGGTACGAGGCCAACGCACGCCTGGTGAAGGAGCTGCCGACCGAGTGGCAACCGCCATCGCGCGATGCGTGGTCGGCGATGTTCCACTCGCCGATCGCAGCGGCCGAGGCGTGGAAAACCCGCACGGCGGTCGCCATGTACGACATGACCTCGCTCAAGCGCATCGAGGTCAGCGGCCCCGGGGCGGTGGCGTTCCTGCAGCGGCTGACCACCGGCAAGATGGACAAGTCGGTCGGCTCGGTGACCTACGCCCTGATGCTCGACGAGGCCGGAGGTGTTCGCTCCGACGTCACCGTGGCCAGGCTCGAGGAGCAGCTGTTCCAGGTCGGGGCCAACAGCAACCTCGACATGGACCACTTCCTGCGCGAGGCCCCGGACGACGGCAGCGTCCGGATCCGCGACATCACCGGCGGTACGTGCTGCATCGGTGTGTGGGGGCCGCTCGCCCGGGACCTGGTGCAGCCCTTGAGCGGTGACGACTTCTCCCACGAGGCGCTGAAGTACTTCCGCCTCAAGCACGCGCACATCGCAGGTATCCCGGTCACCGCGATGCGGCTGTCCTACGTGGGCGAGCTCGGATGGGAGATCTACACCAGCGCCGAGTACGGACAGCGGCTCTGGGACGCGCTGTGGGAAGCCGGGCAGCCGCTGGGCGTCATCGCCGCAGGCCGTGCCGCGTTCAACAGCCTCCGCCTCGAGAAGGGCTACCGGTCGTGGGGCAGTGACATGACGACCGAGCACAACCCCTACGAGGCCGGCCTCGGGTTCGCCTTGAGCAAGAAGAAGACCGAGTACGTGGGCTACGACGCGGTCGCCGACCTCAGCGCTGACACCGTCACCCGCCGCCTTGCGTGCCTGACCATCGACGATGGCCGCAGCGTGGTGCTGGGCAGCGAACCCGTCCTCGTCGACGGCGAGCCGGCCGGCTACGTGACGTCGGCGGCCTTCGGCCACACGATCGGCAAGCCGATTGCCTACGCATGGCTCCCCGCATCGGCCACGCCGGGAACCTCGGTGGAAATCCAGTACTTCGACCGGAAGGTGCGCGCCACCGTCGCCGTCGAGCCGCTCGTCGACCCGGAGATGACCCGCATCCGGCGTTAACCCCAAGCCGGGGTGCGCGGTCTGAAAAGGGTCGGTGGCCGCGCACCCCACCCAACCCCGTCGGTCCCGGAAGCGTTGCGGGACCGACGCCCGATTCCTGCTGTCACGTTCCCAGTCCGCAGAGAAGAAGGACCGATGCCATGCGCATGGAAACCCTCGAACGTTTTCTGGGCTCGCTCTCAGACCGGGTAGCAGCCCCGGGAGGTGGGGCGAGCGCCGGGTTGCACGCTGCTCAGGCCGCCGCCCTGGTCGGGATGGTCGCCCGCTACAGCGACGGCGAGAAGTACTCCGAACACGCCGCGACGATCACGGCGGTGCGGAACGACACCGATCAGCTGCGCGAGCTCGCACTGACGTTGGCCGAAGACGATGCCTCGGCTTTCGGTGCGGTGGGGGCGGCCTACGCGCTCCCGCGATCAACCGACGAGCAGAAGGAGGCCCGGTCGCGTGCGATCGCGGCTGCCCTGGTCGAGGCCAGCCGGGTGCCCGCACGGGTGGTCGCCGTTGCTGAGCAGGTCGTCGGCTTGGCCGAACAGCTGCTCCCGATCGGAAATCGCAACGTCATCAGTGACATCGCCGCTGCTGCGGAAGCCGCCCGTGCCGCAGCCTCCACCGCGCGCGTGAACATGGAGGTCAATCTCAACGGGATCAGCGGTGCGGAGGAGCGCAGCGAGCTGATCACTTCCATTGCCGAAGTGGACGACATCACCGCGCGTGCCGACAAGGTCACCGCCGCAGTGCGGGAGGTATTCGGACGATGACAGGACAACTCGTTTCCGATGAGCCGACCACGGCGGTGCTCAGCGGAGTGGCCCTCGCCAAGGAGATCCGTGCGGGAGTGACAGCGGCAGCGGAGGCACTCGCGGGAGCCGGCACACCGCCGCGCTTGGCAGTCGTCGTGGCCACGGACGACGAATCCACCGCGTGGTACGTCCGCTCGATCGCGAACGCCGCGTCCAAGACGGGAATCCGTTGTGACATCGTCGATCTCGGCCCTGAAGCGACGCCCGGCCAGATCCGCAGCCGGCTCACCGAGCTGAGCGCGGACACGTCGGTGCACGGAATCATGCTGCAGACCCCGCTGCCCGGCGGAGCGTCCGTCGAAGACCTGGCGGCTTCGATCGCCCCGGAGAAGGACGTCGACGGTGCCAATCCGGAGTCGCTGGGGCGACTCAGCGCCGGGATGCCCGCTTTCGTGCCGGCCACCGCCGCAGCGGTGCTGGAATTGCTGGACCATTACGAGGTTCCGCTCGCAGGTCGTCGGGCCGTTGTCGTCGGACGCTCCAATGTGGTCGGCAAACCAGCAGCCCAGCTGCTGCTGCAGCGCGACGCGACCGTGACCGTGTGCCACCGCCACACTCGTGATCTCGCCGCCCACACCCGCCCTGCTGAGATCCTGGTGGTGGCCGTCGGCCGGGTCGGCTTGATCGGCGCTGAGCACGTCAACCCCGAGAGCATCGTGATCGACGTGGGAACCAATCCGACAGCGGACGGCGGTTTGACCGGCGACGTCGACGAGGCGGAAGTGGCTGGTTCGGTGGCCGGGCTGACTCCGGTTCCCGGCGGAGTGGGGCCGGTGACGACGGCGCTGCTGCTTCGGCACACGATCGAGTCGGCTTCCCGGAGTCAAGCATGACAGGCCCGCTTCCAACTGCCGTCGCCCCGAGGGCTCCCGCAGCTGCTGTCGGGAAATCGCTGCGACTGCTCCGCGGTCCGCGCAAGCTGGTGTGCGGGATCCTCAACGTCACACCGGATTCGTTCTCCGACGGAGGCGCTTACTGGCACAGCGGCGCTGCCGTGTGGCGTGGACTCCGCTTGATCGAAGAGGGTGCTGACATCCTCGACATCGGCGGTGAATCCACTCGGCCGGGTGCGAGCCCGCCCAGCGTTGCTGAGGAGCTCGACCGCGTGGTGGGGGTCGTCGAGCAGCTGGCAGCGCAGACGGACGTTCCGCTGTCGATCGACACCTCGCGACCGGAGGTGATGCGGGAAGCCGTGGCCGCGGGCGCAACGTTGATCAACGACGTGCGTGCGCTCCGCCATCCCGGTGCGGTCGAGGTGGCAGCGGATCTGGGCGTGCCCGTGTGCCTGTCGCACATGCTCAGGCCACCGAACCTCATGCAGCACGACCCGAGCTACGACGACGTGCTCGTCGAAGTGGTCGCGTTCCTCCGGGAACGGATCGATGCGTGCGTGAGCGCGGGGATCCCGCGTGAGCACATCGTGATCGACCCGGGGTTCGGGTTCGGCAAGACCCTCGATCACAACCTGACCTTGTTGCGGTCGCTGAGCTCGTTGACCGAGCTCGACGCACCTGTGATGGCTGGTCTGTCCCGCAAGACGATGCTCGGCCAGATCACCGGACGGCCGGTCGAGGACCGGGAGGCGGCTTCGGTCGCCGCCGCCGTGCTGGCAGCGCAGCGGGGGGCGAAGGTGCTCAGGGTGCACGACGTGGCGGCCACGGTCGACGTGCTCAAGGTGCTCGACGCCGTCGAGGGGTGAGAAGAGGCGCCGGGCGGTCACATGATCGCCCGGATCGCCTTCTCGAATCCGGCGACGTGCTCTCCGGCGATCTCCTCGGCTTTCCGGCTCTCGCCGTCTGCGACGGCTCGCAACAGGCCGACGTGCTCGTCGACGTGCCGGTCGAAATGGGTGATCCGATCCAGGAACACGCAGAAGATCCGAGTGGCGAGGTTGTTGTAGCGCACCAGGGTGTCTTCCAGGTGGGGGTTGCCGGCGGCTCGGTAGATCGAGCGGTGCACCCGCAGATCCCACTGCATCAGCTCGTGGCGCGACTTGAGCATGACGTCGTCGTCCTGAATGGCGTCGGCCAGCTCGGTGAGCTTGACGCGCATTGCCTCGGGCGCGTTCTCGGAGGCGCGGCGGGCGGCCATCGGCTCGAGGTGCACGCGGATGTCGGAGATGTAGGCGAGGTCGGTGATGTCGACACCGGAGGCGAAGGTGCCGCGGCGCGGGTAGGAGACCACCAGCCGGTCCACCTCGAGACGCTTGAGCGCCTCGCGGACGGGCGTGCGGCCGATGCCGAGGGCTTCGCTCAGCGCCAGGTCGTCGATGGGGGACATCGGCGGGATGTCCAGCATGATCAGCTGGTCCTGGATGGCGGCGTACGCGCGTTCGGCCATCGAGGTGGGCGCTGGTGCGAGCTCGTGCGGGCCAGTGGTCACGGAGGTCATGTTAGGGGCTGGGATCGGCACGGACGCACACCACCATCGTAGATGTATCTATTACATGAGACTGATATATTAACAAGCATCTCATGGTATCGACGCGAACAAGGAGCCGCCGATGACCATTTCCGTGTTCGACCTGTTCAAGGTCGGGATCGGACCCTCGAGCTCGCACACGGTCGGCCCCATGCGCGCCGCTCATCTCTTCGTCACACGGCTCCACGAGTCCGGAGCGCTCGACCAGGTGGCGAGCGTGCGGTGTGAACTCTTCGGATCGCTCGGGGCTACGGGTCACGGCCACGGAAGCGTCAAGGCCGTCGTGCTCGGACTGTCCGGTGAGCAACCGCACCTGGTCGACCCGGTGGCCGCCGACCCCGCGGTCACGCGGGTACGCGAGGAGCATCGGATCAACCTCTGCGGAAAGCACGAGATCGTGTTCTCCGTCGATGACGACGTCGTCCTGCATCGCCGAAAGCGACTCGACTTCCACAGCAACGGCATGGTGTTCGTGGCCCGCGCGCCAGACGGAAGCGAGCTCGACCGGCGCGAGTACTACTCGGTTGGCGGTGGGTTCGTGCTCGATGAGGACGAGGCGGGACGACCGGTCCTCGTCGAGGACGAAACGGCAGTTCAGTACGCGTTCACCACCGGTGATGAGCTGCTCGCTCTGACCAAGGTGACCGGGCTGGACATCAGCGACATCATGCTCGCGAACGAGCTGTCCTGGCGGTCGGAGGAAGAGATCCGCGCCGGTCTCCTGCACATCTGGTCGGTCATGCGCGAGTGCGTGGAGCGCGGCACGCACGCCGAGGGGACGCTGCCCGGCGGGCTCAAGGTCCGCCGTCGCGCTGCGAAGCTGCTGGCCCAGCTGGAAATCAACGGGTACGAGGCGGACTCGCTGCACGCGATGGAGTGGGTCACGCTGTTCGCGCTCGCCGTGAACGAGGAGAACGCGGCAGGCGGCCGTGTGGTCACCGCCCCGACCAACGGAGCAGCCGGGATCGTGCCGGCAGTGCTGCACTACGGCGAGAAGTTCTTGTCCGACTTCAACGACGACGACGTCGTGCGGTTCTTGCTGACAGCGGGCGCCATCGGTGTGCTGTTCAAGGAGAACGCCTCCATCTCCGGCGCGGAGGTCGGCTGCCAGGGGGAGGTCGGTTCAGCGTGTTCGATGGCTGCGGCCGGGCTCGCCGAAATCATCGGCGGCACTCCTGAGCAAGTCGAGAACGCCGCGGAGATCGGCATCGAGCACAACCTGGGACTGACCTGCGACCCGGTCGGCGGACTGGTGCAGATCCCCTGCATCGAGCGAAACGCCGTCGCCTCGGTCAAAGCGATCACCGCAGCGAGGATGGCAGTGCGCGGTGATGGCGCGCACCACGTGTCGCTGGACAAGGCGATCAAGACGATGCGCGAGACGGGCGCGGACATGAAGGACAAGTACAAGGAGACCGCCCGCGGCGGGTTGGCTCTCAACATCGTGGAGTGCTGAGGAGATCCGCATGAGTCGCACCTTCACCCTCACCCTGAGCTGCCCGAACCGCACGGGCATCGTCCGCGCCGTCAGCGGCTACCTGTACGAACGAGGTTGCGACATCGGTGAGCACCAGCAGTTCGACGATGCCGTGCGCGACCGGCTGTTCATGCGCACCCAGGTCACGGCGCCGGATGGCGTCGACCTGGATGACTTGTCACGTGAGTTCGGGCCGGTGGCAGCCGAGTTCGAGATGACCTACGAGTTCAGCGCCAACGCGAACGCCCGGGTCCTGGTCATGGTCTCGAAGCTCGGTCACTGCTTGAACGACCTGATCTTCCGCTGGCGTGCCGGAAGCCTCGGCGCCGACATCGTCGCGGTGGTGTCCAACCACGAAGACCTGCGCCCGATGGCAGATGCCGCCGGATTGCCGTTCGTGCACGTCCCGGTCACCCCGGAGACGAAGGAAGCTGCGGAGGCACGCCTGCTGCAGCTGGTGGACGAGTACGGCGCCGAACTGGTGGTGCTGGCGCGGTACATGCAGATCCTCTCCGACGAGACGAGCAAGGCCCTGCACGGCCGTGCCATCAACATCCACCACTCCTTCCTGCCAGGGTTCAAGGGCGCCAAGCCCTACCACCAGGCGTACGACCGCGGCGTGAAGCTGGTCGGTGCCACCGCGCACTACGTCACCTCAGATCTGGACGAAGGCCCCATCATCGAGCAGGAGGTCATCCGCATCGACCACACCTACGACCCCCGTGCGCTGCAAACCGTGGGACGTGACGCCGAGGCGCTCGCGCTGTCCCGCGCGGTGCGCTGGCACTGCGAGCGCCGGGTGTTGCTCAACGGCCACAGCACGGTCGTCTTCCCATGACCGCTGTGCCGTTCCCAGGCGGTCCCGACGACGGCATCGAACGATGCCGGGCAAGCCCATGCCGACGTGGAAGCCATTCGTTGCCCCGTCCGGGAATTGACTTCTGGTCGCACGCGAAGGCGGTTCACGGTGGCGATGAGCGTTCACGACGTACCAGTCGTCGCGAGTGATTCGTTCCGACCGTTGGCAGTCCTCGACCGGGAAACCGGTGGCGCATGACTGCCGGAGCGGCTGAGGCGCATTGAGGCGCTGCTCGTTTCGACGATCTCCGTGCGGGCACCGCACTCCGGTTCCCGGCAACCGTCAGGCGTGCTGATCGCGCACCAGCCGGAGGGGGTGGCACCGGTTCTCGGCCTGGTGCACCGGGCTAGGTCGAACGGTCGGTGGTCCTTCGGGTTTCTGGCGTACGAGGCTGCGGCAGGACTTGATCCCGAGCTCGCGGTCCACCCTCTGCAGGAAGGGTTGCCGCTGGCCTGGTTTGGAATCGCGGAGCCGCCAACGCAGGTCCCGCGGTGATCAGCCGCGTCGAGACGGGTGACTTCGACGTGCGGTGGAAGCCGGAACGTGATGATCGTTGATTTGATGCGCAACGATGTCACGCAGGTCGCGGTGCCGGGGAACGTCAGGGTCCCGTCGTTGTTGTCCGTGGAGCCCCAGGAGATCGCACCACGTGGATGACCACCGAGGAAAGCTGACTACCACTGGAAGTCAGACGCTGCTCCGGTTCCGTCCCGAAATGTGAGCGAGAGGTGCTCGGCGCGTGGCATGAGCGCCAGTCCCGCATCGCCGGACGCCGGACGTGGACGTGTGCGCGGCGATCGACGAGGTGCCTCGCGCGGAGCAAGGCACCTCGTAGCGGTGTTGGGAGGACCGGGCTTCGCTAGCACCTCTCAGATCGCTCGGCCGGCTCTTCGACTGCTGCGGGGGATCCCGGAAGTGGTTGGTTGGCGGACTCCTTGGTGAACCAGACCGAGATCGCGCCGATGGCGCCTGCCCCCATGAGATACCAAGCGGGCCACATGACGTCACCGGTGGTGGCGATCAGCGCGGTCATGACCGAGGCAACGGTGCCGCCGAACAGGGACACGGAGGTGTTGAAGGAGATGGACAGCGCACCCTGGCGGACACCGGTCGGGAACAGGGCCGGCAGGGTCGAAGGCATGGTGGCGCTGAACACCACGAGCATGAGACCCATGATCAGGAGGCCGGTGAAGACAGTGCCGGTGGTGTTGTGCTGGATGAGCAGCACGGACGGAACCGACAGCACCGCCAGGGCGATGCATCCGCTGAGGGCCACGGGCTTGCGGCCGACGCGGTCCGAGAATCGCCCGATGAAGGTGATGACGATCAGCATGATGCCCATGACGGCAATCTGCAGCAGGTAGGACTCGGTCTCCCCGATGTTCGGTGGCAGCACGTCGGAGAGGTAGGTGGGCATGTACGAGGTCAGCATGTAGTTGGTGACGTTGAAAACCAATACCAGCCCGCCGCACTGCAGCATGGCCGGCCAGTGCTGCTCGAAGATCGTCCGGAGCGCCTTCTTGGCGTGCTGCTCCTTGCGGTCGGCATCTTCGACGAGTTTCGCGAATGCGGGAGTCTCCTCCAGCTTCATGCGCAGGTACAGACCCACGATTCCCAGCGGTCCGGAGATCAGGAACGGGATTCGCCATCCCCACGACAGCAGATCTGCTTCGGACAGCGTCGCGTTGAGGACCATGACGACGACTGCGCCCAGGATGTAGCCGACCAGAGTGCCGAACTCCAGCCAACTGCCCAGGAAACCACGGCGTTTGTCAGGTGCGTATTCGGCGATGAAGGTCATCGCTCCGCCGTACTCGCCACCGGTGGAGAAGCCCTGCACCAGCCGGGCGATCAGCAACAGCATCGGAGCGGCGATCCCGATCGTGCTGTAGCTGGGGATGATCCCGATGCAGAAGGTGCCGACCGCCATCAGGATCATCGTCGTGGAGAGCACACGGGTTCGTCCGATGCGATCGCCCAGCAGCCCGAAGAACACCCCGCCCAGCGGTCGTACGAGGAAGGCCGCCGCGAAGGTGCCGAAGGTCGCCAGCAGCTGCGCGGTCGGGCTCGATTCGGGGTAGAAGACCTTGCCGATGGTGATCGCCATGTAGGCGAAGACCCCGAAGTCGAACCACTCGGTGACGTTGCCGACCGCTGCGGCGGTGACCGCACGCTTGACCAGCGATGGAGCGACAACTGTGGAAGAGGAATGCGTTGTGTGTTTTTCCGTTGGAACTTCCGCTGACATGGTGTTCGGCACCTGGCGCGGTGCCGCCTCCTTTCAACGATGGGTTCCTGAAAGGCCATTGGGGCCGGTCAGGCGAAATCGGCGTTGGAAATGCCGAGAAAAGCCGCTTGAAGGGCTGATCTCGCGCGTTGCGTCCGCAGCTCGTATCCGGCCGCGGACGCATCCGCCTGGTCAGCACTGGCTGTGCTGCCGTGGCTCACGCCGAACTTTCGTTTGTTGCGCAGTGGGGAACATGGCTCGCTGAATGCAACAGCCTTGCCTCGCTCGATGGCCCTGTCAAGGGCGGCAGCGGCCCGAGGAGCACTTTGACCACCGGGCTTTAGTGCTCTGACCTGCGTAAATATAGATCAATTGGGATCGAAGATTGATATATCAATCGTCGATCAGCCTGTCCGGATGGGATGCCATGCGCTTGACGTCGGCTTTGCGGATCCGGATGATGCATCGGCGGCGAGGCTGCTCTCGGGCTTCGGCACAGGGGATGAGCGCGGTCTCCCCGAATGGTGGCCGCGCCGCGCAGGCCGGGTTGCCGGAACCAGTGCGCCGTGTCTGCCCTGAGGTCATGCTGAATTCGTCAACATCACTGCGGTCAAGGTTTTATTCTGATCCCATTGCGCCCAGCGGCCTTCGCCTGGTACATGGCCTCATCAGCGCGAGCGAGAGCCTCGTCCGGACTATCATTCTTGCCCAATCCAACGTAGCCCAAGCTCGCGCTGACCGTGCAGGAGGGGCCGTTCAGCGAGACGGGTTCGTCGAATGTCTCCTGAATTCTCCTGCTGAACTCTTGAGGATTTTCAGGGGCAGGGTCAAGGAGGATCGCGAACTCATCGCCGCCCATGCGTGCGAACGTATCCGTCCGACGAATGCAGGCGCGAACGCGAGCTACGACCGTGCGCAACACGGTGTCCCCCGCCTCGTGTCCCAGTGCGTCGTTGACTTCTTTGAAGTGATCCAAGTCGGCGTACAGGAGGCCGAGGCGCCGAGGCTGCTGATCCTGGGACAGGGCCTTGTCGAGACGGAGCAGCAGGACGTTCCGCGTCGACGCCCCGGTGAGAGGATCATGGTTGGCCTGGTAGCTCAGTTGCCGACGGGCTGCGTGCAGCTGACGAAGCGTGATGAGCTGTCGCACGATCACCAGCGCCACCACGGTGATGAGCGCGTACACCTCGCCGACCTGCGGATCACCGGTTGAGATCGTCGTGAACAGCGTCCATCCGCACACGGCGGCGAACGGTACGTACGGCACGAATAACAAGGGTGTTCGCGGACCTGTTCGCGGATGTCTCCGACTGCGCGCCGGCGCGGCGAACAGGAGCAGCACCGGGCCCACCATATAGCCGATATCTGCCACTAGTGGAGGAATCGAATAATTGGCGATGGCGTAGACGTACACCGAATCTGATAAAGCGATAGCAGCAAGGCCGGACACCAACCAGACAAGCGGAAAACGAAAGGCCCGGTACAGTGCAATCGACAGCAGAACTGCGATGATGATCAGGGTTAGGTGCGCCAGGGTGTAGGAAGCCACCACAAGGAGTCTGCCCGCGCGGACGGTGTCGGCTTGCTGAATCACGCTGAAAGCTACTTTCCAGCTCAGTGCTAACACACTTCCCGCTATGATCAGTCCGTCGAGCACGACGACCACACGCGATGGGGCCACTTCGTGTTCTTCAACTGAATCCTGGTCCTTCTTCGTCAGGACGAACAGGGCCAAGAACGAAAACAGCGGAAGCCCGAGATACAGTGCGTTCGCAGTATTCGGGAAGGTCATCGGATCGATGCTGCGGTACCAAGTCCACAGCGCGTGCGCAGTGGCGAAGCAGGCGAGTGCCAAGACCATCAACCATCGCCAGCGTCGCTCGTCGCCTGTCCGGCTCCACCCGGTCCACGCGAAGGTCGTGGCAGCTGCAACGGCGGCCAGCACGCCGGTCAAGTCTCCGACGAGCTGGCTGACCGCAGTCCCAAGCAAGCCCGAGAGCACCAGTGCAACGGCAGCAACATTCGCGACGGCAACCGCAGCAAGGTTGGCGACGGTCGTGCTGACCGCCGCCAGGTACCTGGGGTGTCGTTCGTGCATGCTCGCACCGCACCTGGCGTTCCGGACGTGAGGTCGTCACGCCAGAACAGACGATTGGGCTAGCCATTCGGCCCCGCTTTCACAATAGCGCCCTACATCCGATCGGTCGCGGCTTTGTGCCGCGTGCCCGACAGGCGCGGCTGGGTCAGTCGTGTGCCAGATCGGGCGCGGAGCGCGCTAGGAGCTGTTTAGGAACGTGGGGCCCGGTGGTTGAACATAGTGAGGTCTCCGGTAGATGGATCAGCGACGAAGAAGATCAACATCTATCCGGAGACCTCGGTGGGAAGCGTATCGGTTGGCGCGC
>NZ_SMKS01000069.1:0-30366 GCF_004348435.1 Saccharopolyspora terrae
GCCCGCTGCGGTGCAGCGTTCGGGGCCGGCATCGGACCGGGTGCCGACGGGGCGGGAGCGATCGCCTCGTCGACGGGCAGCTGGCCCATCATGCGTGTCGTCGGCGGTCCCGGATCCGGCTGCTGCTGTTGCGCTTCCGAGGGGACCACGGGCTGGAACCACGGTCGAGCAAGATCGTCTTGAATAGTCATCCGTATCGACTCTGCGTCAGCAAACGGCCAATGTCACCGGATCGGGGACTTCCGTTCCGGCGGAGCAGACCCTACCGGTCACGGACCGGTAAAGCACACCCCCGTGTTCCCTAACCCACCCGGACCCGTCGATCACTCACCCGCAGCGGCACTCATCGCCGGCCATGACCGCCTGCCTGAGCTGGCCGAACTCCGCGGCCAGCGTCCCGGCGCTCCAATGCGCGTTCAGGCCACTGGGATTGGGCAACACCCACACACCCGCATCACCGATCGTCCGGTCCTGCTCACCGAAGGTAGCGCGCTTGGCGCCGAACGCCGCCCGATATGCCGTGATCCCCACGACCGCCACCCACCGAGGCCGGTACCGGCGCACCTTCGCGGTCAACGCCTCCGCCCCGGCCTGCAACTCCTCCTCGGAGAGCTCCGCGGCCTTCGCGCTCGCACGAGCCACCAGGTTGGTGATGCCCAGACCCAGCCCCAGCAGCTCGGACTGCTCCTGCGGAGCCAGCTCGCGCGGCGTGAAACCGCTGGCGTGCAGCACCGGCCAGAACCGGTTGCCCGGACGTGCGAAGTGATGCCCCGTGGCGCCCGACCACAACCCCGGGTTGATCCCGCAGAACAGCACCTTGAGATCCGGCGCCAGCACATCGTCGATCGTGGCGCCGCTCGCGGCCTCCAGCTCCTGCGTACTCGGCCGGTCACCCGACAACTCGCACCTCCGCAACGCGTCCCCGGTCCATCATCGGACCCTAACCACATCGCCCGGAGCCGTCGCATCCAGCGCCCCCGCACGAGCTCGGAGCGGGGCAGATGCGATCATGGCCGTCCGCGCAGAGCGCCGCGCGGACGGCCACGGGGTCCTCAGTCGGTGCCCGACTCCATCGCCGCGCGATCCAGCGCCTGCGACTCGGACTCCTCGGCGCCCACCGAGGCGATCGCCTCCGCGCCACCGGCCTGCAACGATCCCACCAGCTCGGTCTGGGCCTTGCCGACCAGCCCCAGCTGCGCGTAACCCTCCAGCTTGGCCCGCGAATCGGCGATGTCGAGGTTGCGCATGGTCAACTGGCCGATGCGGTCGGTCGGACCGAACGCGGCGTCCTCGGTGCGCTCCATCGACAGCTTGTCCGGGTGGTAGGAGAACGCCGGTCCGCGGGTGTCGAGGATCGAGTAGTCCTCGCCCCGACGCAGCCGCAACGTCACCTCACCGGTGATCGCCGAACCCACCCAGCGCTGCAACGACTCCCGCAGCATCAGCGCCTGCGGGTCGAACCAGCGGCCCTCGTACATCAACCGACCCAGCTTGCGGCCCTCGTTGTGGTAGCTGGCCACCGTGTCCTCGTTGTGGATGGCGTTGACCAGCCGCTCGTAGGCGGTGAACAGCAGCGCCATGCCCGGCGCCTCATAGATGCCGCGGCTCTTGGCCTCGATGATGCGGTTCTCGATCTGGTCGCTCATGCCCAGCCCGTGCCGGCCACCGATCGCGTTCGCCTCGTGCACCAGGTCGACCGGCGAGGAGAACTCCTTGCCGTTGATGGCCACCGGCCGGCCCTGCACGAAGGAGATCCTGACGTCCTCGGGTGCGATGACCACCGACTCGTCCCAGAACCGCACACCCATGATCGGGTCCACGATCTCGATGCCGGTGTCGAGGTGCTCCAGCGACTTGGCCTCGTGGGTGGCGCCCCAGATGTTGGCGTCGGTGGAGTAGGCCTTCTCCGCCGAGTCGCGGTAGGGCAGACCGTGCTCGACCAGCCACTCCGACATCTCCTGCCGGCCACCCAGCTGCTGAACGAAGTCCTCGTCCAGCCACGGCTTGTAGATGCGCAGCCGCGGGTTGGCCATCAGCCCGTAGCGGTAGAACCGCTCGATGTCGTTGCCCTTGAACGTCGACCCGTCACCCCAGATCTGCACGTCGTCAGCGAGCATCGCGCGCACCAGCAGCGTCGCGGTCACCGCACGGCCCAGCGGGGTGGTGTTGAAGTAGGTGCGCCCCCCGGAGCGGATGTGGAACGCTCCGCACGACAGCGCGGTGAGCCCCTCCTCGACCAGCGGCTCGCGGCAGTCGACCATGCGCGCGATCTCGGCGCCGTAGTCCTTGGCCCGGCCCGGGATCGAGGCGATGTCGGACTCGTCGTATTGCCCGATGTCGGCGGTGTAGGCGCACGGAACGGCACCCTTGTCGCGCATCCAGGCCACGGCGACGGAGGTGTCGAGACCCCCGGAGAAGGCGATGCCGACCCGCTGGCCGACCGGCAGTGACGTCAGAACCTTGGACATGCGGAAAGTTTATGCGACTGACTGTATGGTTATCCACCCCGGGTCGCCCATCGGTGTGCAACCTCACCGTTGCCCAGGTCAGCGACCCCAGCCCAGCCCGCGACTCACCGGCATCACCATTGCACGGCCAGGTGCCACCCGGATGGCCGCGCTGCTGGAGAGGCCGTGGCCTACGCCCGCACGGCAACCATCTCGGTCAACTGCTGCTCGACCACAACGGGTTCGACCTCGACGACAAGCGAACCCGCGACGCGTGCGGGTGCATGGGCCCGGGAGGGCGAACTCGCCCCGGCATCGGGTGAGACGAGGCGGTGGCCGACCTCACCGGCACCCGAGCTGACCCCGCCGCGGGCGTTGGGCACAATCGAAAGTGAAGGAGATCCGGACGAGGCGCACCGTACCTGGCCATGCAAAGACGGTGCAGGCGCGTGGGAGCGCGCACCCCATGGCATGGTTGATACTCATCATCTCCGGCGCCTTCGAAGCCGTCTGGGCGGTCGCCCTCAGCAAGTCCCAAGGCTTCAGCCGACTCGCGCCATCGCTGGTCTTCGCCGTCGCGCTCGTGATCAGTATGGGCGGACTGGCGATCGCGATGCGCACCCTGCCCGCAGGCACCTCCTACGCGGTGTGGGTGGCCATCGGCGCGGTGCTGACCATCGGCTACTCCATGGCCACCGGCGACGAGGCCATCTCACCGGTCAAGATCGCGTTGCTGCTGGGCCTGATCACCTGCGTGGTCGGCCTCAAGCTCGCCCACTGACGTCCTCGGCGGAGGCAACGCCACCCTTCGGGCCTGCCCTCGTCGATCAGCACGGGAAAGCCCAGGGCCGAGGACGGCGAGAGTCCGCACCGTCGGCGCCCTGCACGCTAGGTGACCTGGGGCTCGAGGAACATCCGTGTCGGATCGTGCGCTAAGCGTTCTCTTGGTTTGCCGCCGCGTTGACCTGCGGTGACGTGGTGCTGGAGCCTTCCGAGGTCGTTTGTTGTCGATCTTGGAAAGGGCTGTTGTGGCAGTCGAGTTTCTGTCGGATGAGCAGGCAGCTGCGCACGGGGCGTTCCCCGAGTCGCTGCTCCGGGGCGAGCTGGAGCGGTACTTCTTTCTGGATGACGCCGACCGGGAGCTGGTGCGGGGCAAGCGCCGGCCGCATAACCGGCTCGGGTTCGAGATCCAGCTGACCAGCGTCCGCTACCTCGGACGGTTCATGCCGGACCCGCGGCAGGTTCCGGTGGAGGTGGCCGAGTATCTGGCCGAGCAGTTGGAGAGATCTCCGATCCGTCGTGCTTGCCGCGGGTGGTCGGGTCGTGCCGGGAGGTGGCGAACCAGCGGTTATGGGAAACGCTGCACGATCTCCTCGACGATGAGCAGCGCGCCGCCCTGGACGGGCTGCTGGAAGTCCCTGATGAGAACCGCACCTGGATCGTTTGCGGCGGCCGCCGGTGCGGGTGTCGGGTCCGGCGATGGTCGACGCGTTGCAGCGGGCTGCGGAGATCCTCGGGCTGGGGTTCGCCGAGGTCGACACCGAGGTCGTGCCTCCGCGCCGGCTGGCGGAGTTGTCCCGGTACGGGGTTCAGGGCAAGGCCAGTCTGCTGCGCCGTCACGGTGATTCCCGCCGCGCGGCGACACCGCTGGCCACGGTGAGCTATTTGCAGACCCGTGCGGTGGATGACGCCCTGGACCTGCTGGACGTGCTGATCTCTTCGAAGCTGCTGGCCCGCGCGGAGCGGGAGTCGGCCAAGGAGAAGCTGCGCACCTTGCCGAAGCTGGGGAAGGCGTCAGCGAAGCTCGCGGCCGCGCTCGGGGTGCTGCTGGAGGCCACGGGAGCGCACGACGACCTCGCCGAGCAGGCCGCCGACGACGGCAGCGCGGTGGAGCCGGTGAGTTTGGCGCAGGTGTGGGCCGAGATCGAGGCCGTGGTGCCCCGCTCCGAGCTCGCCGACGCCCTGACCGCCGTGGTCGAGCTCGGCGGGCCGCCGGACTCCGATGCCGACGAGGCGTGGCGGGCGGAGCTGGTGAAGCCGTTCGCCACGGTGCGGCCGTTCCTGTCGCTGTTGTGCGAGGTGATCCGCTTCGGTGCCGCCCCGGACGGGCAGCGGGTGCTCGCGGCGCTGCGGGATCTGCCGAAGTTGTGGGGCGGCGGCCGCAACAAGGTCGCCCGCTCTGAGTTCGACGAGCAGCTGCTGATCGGCTCCTGGCGGCGCCTGGTGTTGCACGCCCCGGAACTGGATCCGGGCACAATCGATTGGCGGGCCTACACCTTCTGCGTGCTGGAGCAGTTCCACCGCTGCCTGCGGCGCCGGGACATCTTCGCGGTCAACTCCAGCAAGTGGGGCGACCCGCGCGCCAAGCTCCTCGCGGGCAGCGCGTGGAACACGGCAAAGCCAGTGGTGTTGGCCAGCCCCGGCCTGCCACCCGACCCCGACGAGCACCTCGACGAACGCGCCGAGCTGCTGGATGCCACATTCCGCGAGGTCACCGCCGGGCTGCCGGACAACGCGGCGGTGCGCTTCGACGAGCACGGCCGTCTGCACCTGGCCGCGCTGCCCGCAGAGGCCGAGCCGCCGAGCCTGGAGAACCTGCGGGTGCTGACCAACCGTATGCTGCCCCGCGTCGATCTCGCGGAGGTGCTGCTGGAGGTCTTCTCCTGGACCGGCGCCGACCAGGCGTTCACCTCGATCACCGGCGGCGAAGCCCGCCTATCCGACCTGCACATCACCATCGCCGCACTGCTCGTGAGCGAGTCGTGCAACATCGGCTGGACCCCGGTCATCAAGCACGCCGTCCCGGCACTGACCAGGCCGCGGGCTGGCCGGGAAGGTTGTGGCCGGGACTCCGCGCGATTCCCTGCAGGTCCTGGACGTGCTCTATGACCGGGACGGCGGGCAGCGCCCGCAGATGATCGTCACAGAGACCGCCTCCTACTCCGACATCGTGTTCGGCCTGCTCACCCTCGCCGGGTTCACTTACGCCCCGCAGCTGGCCGATCTGCCGGATCAGAAGCTGTGGCGCATCGACACCAAGGCGGACTACGGCCCGTTCGCCACCGCCGCCCGCGGCCGGATCGACCTGGACCGGGTGCGGCGGAACTGGGAGGACATCCTGCGGGTCACCGCCTCGATTCACACCGGCGCCGTCCGCGCGCACGATGTGATCCGGATGCTCTCCCGCGACGGCCACCCCACCCCGCTGGGTGAGGCCATCGCACACTACGGGCGCATTCACAAGACCCTGCACGTGCTGCGCATGGTCGACGACACCAGCTACCGCCGCGACATCAAAGCCCAGGCCAACCTGCAAGAGGGCCGCCACGCGCTGGCTCGGCGGATCTTCCACGGCCAGCGCGGCGAACTACGCCAGCGCTACTACGAAGGCATGGAAGACCAACTCGGCGCCCTGGGCCTTGTACTCAACGCGATCGTGCTGTTCAAACCCGTTACCTCGACGCCGCGATCACCGAACTCCGCGCCGGTGGCTACGAGGTCCGCGACGAACACGCCGCCCGGCTCTCACCGTTCGTGCGTCACCACATCAACATGCTCGGCCGCTACTCCTTCCTCACCCCTGAAACTCGCGGGCGGGCTGCGCCCACTGCGTGACCCGTCGGGGCCCGACGAGGTTGAGATCGATTAGAAGCCCGTACGGGTGTGCCCGCGCCAGAAGGCGCGGGCACACCCGTACGGAAATTAGGCGACCTCTCGTGGATCTGTTCGACAATCAGTCCCACGGAGGAGCTTCGGCGAGCCGGATCGTTTCACTGGGGATGGGGTCCTCGTGCGTTCACGCGGCGTGGGCGGTGGCAGCGGACTTCTCCCGCCAGGGTGCCAGGTCGTCGTGCAGCTGGTCGATCTTGACGTGCAGCCGTTCGATGGCGTCCCGTCCCAGCGGCAGGTGCGTGGGCAGCTTGTCCTGGCTGGTGACCTCGTAGATCAGGGCCGCGCCCCTGATCGGGTCGCCAAGCTGGGTGTGGTTGGCCTCGCCGACCCAGTCCAGGGTGGTGTGCGCGGGGGTGCCGTCGTAGGCGGCGATGCGATTCGCCGGCAGAGACAGTGAGGTCTGATCGAGGAAGTCGGTGCGGAACACGCCGGGCTCGACCACCATGCTCTGCACCCCGAACGGAGCCATCTCCACCGACAGGGCCTCGCTGATACCCGCAACGGCGAACTTCGACGCGCTGTACATGCTCACGCCGGGCTCGCCCTCGTAGCCGGAGCGGGAACCGATGTGCACCAGCTTGCCGCTGCCCTGGGCCCGCATGACCGGCAGCACCGCGCGGGTGACGTTGATCAGACCGAAGACGTTGAGGTCGAACAGCGACCGGGCCTCGGCTTCGGTGATCTCCTCCAGCGCGCCGAGCAGGCCTCGGCCTGCGTTATTCACCAGCACGTCGATGCCACCGAAACGGTCGACCACGGACTGCACCGCAGCCGAGATGTCCTCCGTGCGGGTCACATCCAGCGCGACAGCGAACACGCGCTCGGAGTTTCGAAGATCGTCCGGGATCCGCTCCGGGTTGCGTACCGCGACCGCGACGTTGTCGCCGCCGGCCAGCGCCGTGCGAGCGATTTCCGCACCGAAGCCGCGGGCGGCGCCGGTAATGAACCAAGTCGACATGACAGTCCTTTCTGGATTTCCGTGTGAGCTGTTTTCACCGCTCACCCCTGTCACTCAACCAACCGATGGCCGGGAAATGGGGGCCGAAGAAGGCCTTGGTTATCGGGGGACAGACAGGGCCACCCTCGGTGCTCACACAGCAAAAGGCCCGCTCCGTCTGCGGGAGCGGGCGTGGGGTGTCAGTGGGTTTCGATCGGGATGTCGTGGCGTTCCTGGTCGTGCCAGTGGGCCAGCAGCCGCAACGAGGTTTCCGAGACCGAGCCCGGTTGCGTCGTGTAGACGAACAGGGTCTGATCCGCGTCGCTGGCGGGATGCAGGGCCTGGTATTCGACGGTGAGGTCACCGACCAGCGGGTGGCGGTAGGCCTTCGTTCCAGTCGTGCGTTGGTGCACCTTATGGTCCGACCACCACCTGCGGAACTCCTCGGAGTGGATCGACAGCTCTCCGATCAAGGCGGACAGCTGCGGGTCGTCCGGGTAACGTCCCGCGTCCAGCCGTAGCATCGCCACCGTGTCCGCCGCGACGGTCGCCCAGTCGGCGTAGAGCTCGCGAGCGTGCGGGTCGAAGAACACAAACCGGGCCTGGTTGCGTTGCGGTGCGGGCAGCGCGCGGAACTCGGTAATCAATGCGCCGGCCAGCCGATTGTGCGCCAGCACGTCCAGCCGCCGGCCCAACACGAAAGCCGGGCAGTACACCTCATTCAGCGTCTCGATCAGCCGCAGGGTTGCGGGGTCCACCCGCTGCGGGCGGGCGCGGCGTTTGCGCTTCGCGGGTTCAGGACGGGCGAGGTTGAACAGGTGCTGGCGCTCGGCCTCGTCAAGCCGCAGCGCCACCGCCAGCGCATCCAGTACCTCGACTGAGGCGCTGCGGCTGCGGCCCTGCTCCAGCCGCGTGTAGTAGTCCACGCTGACCCCTGCCAGCCGCGCCAGCTCCTCCCGCCGCAGACCCGGCACACGGCGGCGTGCGGATTCAGGCTCCAGACCGACCTGGTCCGGGCTCACCCGCGCGCGGCAGGTGCTCAGGAACTCCGCGAGCTCCGAGCTGTCCATGGCGTTCATACCAACCAAGTCTGCCCGTCCGCGTCCCGGGCACGCGCGGCGAAGGTGGCCCATCTTGTCCCCCGATACGCACGGCCCTGTTCGGGCCACCCTGTGGGCTTGCCGGCTGTTTGTGTCGGTACCGCAAACCTGTGCCCGACTTCGAACGGACAAGCAAACATGTCAGCAGTCATCACCACCAGCCCGCTAGCCGGCCGTGTCGCTCTCGTCACTGGAGCCTCCAGCGGCATCGGGGAAGCCACCGCGGAACGGCTGGCAGCACTGGGCGCCAAGGTCGCCGTGGCCGCCCGCCGCAAGGACAACCTCGACGCCCTCGTGGCCCGCATCGCCGCTGCGGGCGGCACCGCGCTGGCCGTCCCGCTCGACGTCACCGACCGGGATGCTGTCACCGCCGCCGCTGAGCAGATCACCGACCAGCTCGGCCGAGTGGACTTGGTGTTCAACAACGCCGGCGTCCAGCTGATCTCCCCGATCGAGGACCTACAGGTCGACGACTGGCAACGCCTACATCAGCCAGCTCACCCGACTACTCCGCGTCGAGCTGGGCCGCAAGATGGTGCGGGTGGCCACGATCGAACCGGGCATGGTCGACACCGAGTTGCCCGACCACGTCACCGACCCCGACGCCAGCAAGCTGATGGCCGACCTGATCCACGACATCGACGTCCTCAGCCCGGCCGACGTCGCCGAAACCGTCGCATTCATCGCCTCAATGCCCCGACACGTCAACCTCACCGAGATCACCATCCTGCCCACCGCCCAGGCTGTCTGAGCAGCTCAGCGGAATTGGGCAAGGTGGATTCTCTTCACCGGCGGCTGTCGCCGGGTGCCAGCAGGCCGGTGATCTCGGCCAGCGCTTGGTCGGAGGGTTTGAAGTAGCGGCGGACGTTCTCCGGCTTCTTGTGCCGGGGCTTCGCCATCAACAGCAACAACGACGCACCGGCCTCGCCAAGGTGGGTCAGCGCGGAATGCCGAAACTCGTGAAGGTCCCACCCGGTGCCCGGGCCCCGGTGCGCGGTGTGGGCGTCGAGCGGGCCCGGGCCTGACCGTAGGACAGCCGGGCGAGCCCGGTGTCCGGGCAGGTGTCGCGGGGCCCGAGGACCTTGCCGGGGCCGGGACGCCGGTGAGTGGTGAACACCGGGCCCCTGCAGCGGCCCTTGAGCAGCCGAGGCAGCAGCCGGGCGGTGCCTGCGTCCCAGTAGACGGTCTCCAGCACCACGTCCTCGCGGGCCTGCCCGCGACGACGGGTCTTCGCCCGCGCGCCGTTGGCCTTCACCGCCGCGCGACGCCCCGCGAGATCGAGGTCCTCGACGTTGAGCCCGAGGATCTCCTCAGCGCGGCCAGCGGTTTCATAGAGCATCCGGTAGAACGTCTTCTCCCGGAGCGCGACCTCGCGACGCGCCACCAGCCGGTCGATCGCCAGCCGGGACCGCACCGGCGTCTCGGAGTCCGGGGACGCAAGGCGCTTACACCACCCCGGCACGGCCGGGGCCTCGTGCCGTTCCCGGCACCAAGACAACCACGAACCCACCGCCGCACGGCGCGCGTTCCAAGTACCCACCGCCGCCTGACCCCACAGCGATTCCAGGGCCTCGCCGACCTCGTCGTCGGTCACCGTCGCCAGCGGCCGATCCTCGCCGAGCTTCGCAGCGGTCTTGCCGACCGCCGTGGCGTAGCCGCGGAGCGTGTTCGGGTTCGCCAGCGAATCGAGGAACAGCTCGGCCGGCCGGCCGACGGTCAGCGCCGAGGGGTTCGTCGGCCGGGCGACGCCGGTGGACACTCGCGTTCTCCCTTGCCACAGATAACAGGGTCGCTTCACACGCCTCTACGGTGATGTTCCCCCAGGACGCGATCAGCGATACCGCAGAGCCGCCCACCAGGACCGACGCAGGCTTAGCGCACGATCCGACACGGATGTTCCTCAAGCCCCGACCTGATCACCTTCTCGCCGGCCTCCTCGCTCGCCCGGCGCGTGCACGTGGAGGGGTCGGCGCGTGCATCGCGGTACCGATCCCGAACGAGCTGGCGAGGTTCGCGTTGCGGTAGCTCGTAGGAGTGTACGACGCGCGCGTCCTTGATCGAGTCGTTCCGCACCGTAGATGAAAAGTACTTCAAAACACCTGTTTTGGATCATCAGATGGTGTGATCACCCCCGACGTGGCGCTGCAGGCTGCAATGGGGCGGATCACTCTCGCTGACATGACGCAAGGCACACTCAACCCCGCTACCCCCGAGCTTGAGCAGGTCCCCGAGAGATCTGAACGGTCCACTGCGGACACATCAGGTCGGCGCGCGCTGTGGCTGACCCTGCTGTCGGTGCTCACTCCGGGCGTGGCGCATTGGCACGCAGGGCGTCGACGCACCGCGACGGTCCTCACCGCCTTCGGTGGCCTGATCTGGGTGTCCGTGGCGTTCGCCGTGTTCAACCTCGGCCGCGAACACGTCGTGGCCGCGGCCGTGCGCCCCGCGGTGCTGCTGTTCGTCGGCGCGACAGCGCTCGTGGTCATTCCCGCATGGGTCGTCCTCGTGGTCACCTCGTACAACGCGGTGCGGGCGAAGGGCATGTCCAGGCGCCGCGCCCGCACCGCGCGAGTAGCCGTGCTCGGCCTGTGCGCTGCCGTGGCGACACCCCCGGCGCTCGTGGCGCACTACGCCTACTCCCAGTACGACCTGATCACCACCGTGTTCGCGGACGGCGGCGGCCGGTCGTCGGCCCCGGCCGCCGCCGCCAACACCGACGATCCCCAGCAAGCGGGGAAGCCGCTGCCCGGTGCCGATCGGCTCAACGTGCTGCTGCTCGGCAGCGACGCAGGCGAGGGACGCCTCGGTACGCGACCGGACACGATGGTTCTGGCCAGTGTGGACCAGGACACCGGCAGGACCGTGCTGCTGAGCATGCCGCGGAACCTGCAGAACGCGCCGATGCCGGAAGGCCCCGCGAAGGCGAAGTATCCCGAGGGCTATCCAGACCTGCTCAACAGCGTTTACGCCGAAGGCACGCGCCACCACCTGCACCTCGCGCCCGGTTCGGCGAACCCGGGCGCGGACCTGCTCAAGGGCACGGTGTCCCAGATCCTCGGCATGCCCGTGCACCACTTCGCGCAGGTCGACATGCAGGGCTTTCGCGATCTCGTCGACGCGATGGGCGGCGTCGACGTCAACGTCGCCCATCGCATGCCGATGGGCGAAACCGGCCAGTTCTTCCAGCCCGGGCCGCAGCACCTCGACGGTGCGCAGGCGCTGTGGTACGCCCGCTCGCGCACCGGGGCCAGCGACTACGACCGGATGGAGCGGCAGCGGTGCATGCTCTCCACGCTGGCCGAGCAGGCCGATCCAATGACGGTCCTGAACCACTACCACAAGATGGCCGCTGCCGCGAAGGACAACTTCCGCACCGACATTCCCGCCGACATGCTCCAGGACCTGGTGAAACTGGCCGAGAAGATCGAACCGGCCGGCAGCATCCAGTTCATGCCGCCGCTGATCGAACCGAGCAACCCCGACTTCAACCGGATCCGGGCCATTGCCAAGGACACGATCGACCAGTCCGAAGCCGGCGAGGAGCCGAAGGCCACCGCTGTGCAGCACAACAGCAGGGTGGCAGCGGCTTGCTGAGGACCTGCCTGCTCGCCGTCGCTGCTCGGGACGCGGCCCCACGCACCGAGCAGCGGCCCCGGGTCGCCGTGCAGACCCCGACCTGCACGGCGACCCGGGCGCGTCTGCTGCAACCGCGCCCGATCGGCCAGGCTCCACCGGCCGGCCGCCCTCGCGAACGACCCGGCACTGACCGCGGTGCGGATCGACGCCGGGTCGTGCACTCGCGGAGTTGTTCACGACCGAGCATTCGGGGGATGAGCCTCACCCCCGGACCGTGCCGTCCCAGCGCCAGCTGGTCAGGCGGGGGCGCCCGGGTAGCTCGGCGCGGCCGGTGCTGAACAGCAGTGCCGTCCACGGTGCCGTGGACCTGGGGGTTTCGGGGAAGAGCCGGTCGAGGACCCGAGCGCACAGCTCGGCCGGCGGGTCGAAGGGCACGCCGAGGTCGTCGGTGACGTCGTGGACGTGCACGAGGGTTTCCACGATGCCCATCGCCGCGAAGCCCTCGGGATCGGAGTTGCCGAACACGTGGTAGGAGCGCACCTGCGGCGATGCCGTGCGCACCATCGCCACCAGCAGCGCACCCGTGGCCTCCAGCGTCTGCAGCAGACCGGTCGGTCCGGCCTCGGGGTCGGCGTGCACGGCGTTCCACGGCCCGCCCTCCCGGCGCGGTTGCCACACGAACGGCACGAGACCGTCCAACGCCGGTGCGGCGGGGCCGAGCTGCGCGGCGTAGGAGAACAGGTCGTCGCTGAGGTGCTCCACGGTTTCCCACCGGTCCCACTCCAACGTCCCGGCCGGTGCCCGCCACGCCTGCTCGGGCACCTCCCGCAGCGCCGTCACGGCCTGCCGCACGGCGAGAGCGAGGTCATCGGCGGTCACCACTGATCGAGACATGCCCGAAAACCTACCGCCACCAGGCTGGATCCCACCTCTGATTTTCCGGAGTCCGCCGCCGGGTCCGGGTCAGGCGAGCACGAAGGTCTGCAGGTCCCGCCCCACCACGACCTCCCCGTCGTAGCCCTGCTGCGCCCAGTTCTTCCAGGCGTTCTCGTCGATCGGGTTCTGCGCGAGATCCGAGATGTGCGACAGGACGAGGGTGCGCGCGTTCGCCGCCTGGGCGACGTGGCCGGTCTCCTGCACTTCGACGTGCGACTGGAGCATGTGGTCCAGCACGGCGGGTGGGATGTCGGCGCCCTGCACGCCGATCGCCTCGTGCACCAGGATGTCGGTGTCCTTGGCCAGCTCGATCAGGTTGGGCGTCTTGGCCGTGTCCCCGGAGAAGGTGACCGAGCCGTGCTCGGTGTCGAAGCGGAACGCGAAGGCGGGAAACACCGGCCCGTGCGGGACCAGCGTGGCGGTGACGCGAACCCGCTCGTCCCGCATCACCTCGAACGGCTGCATCGGTGGCGCGGTGTTCTGGAAGTTCGCACCGACCTCCGGCACCTCGATCTCGTGCACCGTCGACAACGTCCGGACGTCCCGGATGTTCATGTCGCGCAGGAAGATGTTGTCGCTGTAGGAGTAGGCGGCGTGCAGGCGTTCGGTCATCTCCCGCGTGCCCGGGGTCGGCGCTTCGGGATGGACCGTCGGCGCTGGGCCACCGCCGAACTTGGGAGGCAGCCCGCCGGCCGGGCCGGGACCGTAGACGTCGATCGGTCCGGGGAGGTTGTCGCCTCTGGGGTTGGGGATGTGCCCGGCGAGCAGGAAGAAGTTGTAGTAGTCGGCGAGGTGATCGGCGTGCAGGTGGGTGAGGAAGATCGAGTTGAGGTTCCGGAACTGCAACCCCGCGCGCGGGTACTGCGTCGTGGCAGCACGCCCGCAGTCGACGACGTAGACGTGCCCGTCGACGACCAAGGCGGAAGCGATACCGGCGCGGTCGGCCACCACCGGCGGCCCGGCCTGCGTTCCGAGCAGGGCCAACCCGAGCTTCGCATCACCGATCGCTTGGTCAGGGCCCGTCGCCGCCGCGTCGCGGACCTCGCCCGCCGGAGTGCACGCGGACAACCCGACCAGTGCGGCTGCGCTCCCGAGTCCACCGAGGACCGATCGGCGGTTGAGCGCGCCGTGGCCTTCGGCGGAGGTGGTCAACCCGGTCGAGGAATCACACAGGGAGCACACGTCGGTTGCCCTTCTTTGAATTATCTGCGGATTTTCGCAGCGGAATGGGCAGCGATCGTGACATGAACCACGCATCCGAGTGAAATACTGACTGCTTATCAATTGCTGCGCGCGGTGTCTCAATGCTCCCTCGGCCAAAACCCGCAGCAGGAAAAGCGCTTCGCGATGAGGAGCTGACTTTCTCGCAGGGGCGATTCCGCGCGCCTTCCAAGCCGAACGGCGTTGATTGTTCCGAGCAGGACGGCGAGTGGGGCGAACCGGAATGATGGATTGCCGCCTTCGGAGATGAATCGCGCGGCGGTCGTGATCGCTTCGACGAGCGTGGATGTGCCGGTCCCGTCCTCACCGACGAGAAACGTCACTGATGAATCCAGTTTCCGCTCCGTCGCCGACGGGCGGGTGGGAGACCACCGGCAGCGTGGAGGGTAGGGGGCCGTGTCCCGTCTCGGGTTCCCGGCGATCGCGTCGCCCGCCTGGCCCTGACTCGACTCCCAGGGCTGACGCATGAAGCGTGCCGAGCGCTCCGGGACGTCGCCCCGGGCACTTCCCACAAGGTTTCGTCTGTCCATCAACCCATTACGTTACTAACGTTAGTAGGCCAACGAAACGTAACCGAATCCAGGGAAAATGGGCAGAAGGGTGGCGCGCATAATCGCGCTTATGTGCGGTAGGGTCGGGTTATGGAGATCGAGATGGGGCGCGGGCCGGATGCGGTGGGGACGCGGGCGCAAACGGAACTCCTCGCGTCGGCCACGCGCACGGGGCACACGCTGGCCGCGCTGATCGCTTCCTGGCTGGGGGCGTTCTCCGAGTCCGCCGACACCCGGGGGGCCTATTCGCGGGACCTGCGCGAGTACCTCGACTGGTGCACCCGGCGCGAGCTGGACCCGCTGGGCGTGCGGTTGCCCGAGGTGCAGATGTACGGCGCTGAACTGGCCGCCACCACCAATCCGCGCACCGGGCGCCCGCCGGCGGCCTCCACGCGCGCCCGCAAGCTCGCCGCGGTCTCCAGCTTCTACACCTACCTCGTGCGCGCCGGTGCGATCGACGCCAACCCGGCTCGAGACGCCGCCCGGCCCCGCTACGACCGCAGGCACTCGCCGACCGCCAGCGTCTCGGCGGAGCAGGCGAGCGCGATGCTGGCCGGAAGTCGCGACTACCGCCACCGCACCCTCGGGTCGCAGGCATCAGCGCTGGTGATGGCATTGCTGATCGATCTGGGCGTGCGGGTGTCGGAGCTGTGCAACGCCGATGTGGCCGATCTCGGCCAGCGGGAGGGGATGCGGGTGCTCACGGTGCGGATGAAGGGAGGCAAGGTGCGCACCCGCCCGATCCCGCACGCCCTGCACGGGGTGCTGGACGCCTACCTGCAGCAGCGTCCCGACGCCGACACCGACGCGCTGGTGATCACCCGCGACGGCAACCGGGTCAACCGCCATCAGATCTACCGGCTCGTGCAGGCCATGGCTGCCCAAGCCGGTGTCGCGATGCCGCAGCGCATCACCCCGCACTCGATGCGCCACACCTTCAACACCATCGCCCGCCAGCACGGGGCCGCGCTGGAAGACCGGCGCGATGCCCTGGGGCATTCCTCGGCGGCGGTCACCCAGCTCTACGACCACGTGGCGCTGTCGCTGAGCCGGGACCCGGCGCACCTGGTCTCCCGCGCCACGGCAAGCCGGGAAGAGCCCGAAAACGGGGGAGCGGGAACGCCACTCGAATGAGTCACGGTGACGAAAAGAATCTTGGTGGGCAGCGGTGAGTTCCAGGCGCGGGGGTAGTCCATAGTGCATGGCTACCAACACGCAAGCATCCACGACCGTCAACAACATCGGCGTCATCATGTTCACCGTCGCCGACCAGGACGCAGCACTGGAGTTCTACACCGGCAAGCTGGGTTTCGAGGTGCGCGGTGACACCCGCTTCGGCCCCAACGACGAATACCGCTGGCTGGAGGTCGCCCCGCCCGGATCCACTGCGCGCCTGGCCCTCAACCCCCCGATGGGCGGCGGGGAACCCGGCGGTAGCGGAATCGGGGTCGAAACACCCGATGTGCACGCCGAGTACGAGCGGCTGCGGGCCCTCGGCGGTGTCCAGATCGACTCCGAACCCGAGTCCAGCCCCGGAGCTCCGCTGCTGTTCATGGTCAGCGACCCCGACGGCAACCACATCGCCATCGTCGAAGTCTGAAAACCCCCTCGCACCAGACCGTCCGGGGTGAGGAACCCGGCAGCGTGGTGGGGTGGTCACCGCCGTCCGGATGTGCAGGTCAGCGGCGGTGACCACCCACCTGCGCGTGCGTGCACGTGGTCCGGTGTCGGGCTTGCGGCCCGTGTCTGGAGCAGGCGCGGGTGGGTGTCCGCTTCGACCTGCTGGCCTGGCCCCTGGGGCGGCGTGAGGCTGTTAGGGCGTGGTTCGGGGCGGGGGTGCGTCGAGGACGAGGGCTTGGCGGTGTTGGTGGACGGTGAGGTAGCGCAGCCCGTCGGGTCCGGCGATGAACTGGCGGCGGGATCGCCGCGGGAGCCAGACGAGCGCGCCGGGGATCAGGTCGAGGGTGTCGAGGTCGGTGGTCAGCTGCCCGGATCCGGCCAGGACGTGGATGAGGACGTCGAGGCCGGGTCCGGTGTGCGCGTCGATCGTGCCTTCCGGCGCCAGGGCGATGATGTTGGAGTCCAGGTCGCGTTGGCCTTCTTGGAGCTTCCAGATCGCCCCGGTCTCCCCCTCGCCCGCGGTCGCAGTCAGCTGATCGGTTCGGGCGAGGATTCGAGGCACCGCTGTGGTGTCGTCCGGGCTGGGCACAGCGGGGCCTCCTGAGCGGGTGTTCTGGTGTTGTGCGTCAAGCTAGCTCATCGCGGACCTGGCGAACGTGGTGGAGGCCGTTCACCGGCGGGTCAGGACGGTGGTGGTGTTGGCGGTGACGATGGCGGCGATCGACGCCCACTGCCAGAGGTCGAGGTGCTGGCCGAGGATGAGCAGGCCGGCGGTGGCGGCCAGCACCGGGTTGAGGCTCATGAAGATCGCGAACAGCGGTGCGGGCACGCGGCGCAGCGCCAGGGCGTCGCACAGGAACGGCACCGCCGAGGACAGCACGCCCGCGGTGACGGCGAAGCCCAGGGCGCTCCAGGTGGGCGGGTGGGTGAGCAGCACGCCGATGCCGATCGGCACGAACAGCAGGCCGGAGAGCCCGCAGGCGGTGGCGGTGCCCTGCGCGCCGGGCAGCGTTCGTCCCAAGGCGTGGTTGAGCAGGATGTAGCAGGCCCAGCAGACCGCGGCCAGCAGCGCCAGCCCCATGCCGAGGTAGTCGGCGCTGGGTTGCGGGCGCATCAGCACCGCCACCCCGGCGGCGGCCAGCAGGGCGCAGGCCAGGTCGATGCGGCGGCGCGATCCGGCCAGGGCGACCGCCAGCGGGCCGAGGAACTCCAGGGTGACGGCCAGTCCTAGCCCGATGCGGTCGACGGCGCTGTAGAGGGCGAGGTTGATGACCGCGAATACCCCGGCCAGGGCGATCACCAGCCGCCACTGCGCGGCGGTGAACTCCCGCAGCCGAGGCCGGGTGGTGGCCAGCAGCGCCACGGCGGCGATCCACTGGCGCACCGCGACGACCCCGGCGGGGGTGATGGTGTCGAAGGCCAGCGATCCGATCGCGGCACCGGTCTGGTTGGACACCGCGCTGCCCGACATCAACGCCACCCCCGCTCCGCGCGACGAAGTGGCTGGGGCGGTGGGTGCTGGGGTGCGGGTGGTGGCCATGCCGCTCACCTTCCCGGCCGGGCATCGTTGCGCCAAATGCATCCGCCACGCCACCGATACGCTGGACACATGGATGTGGAGTTGCGGCAGCTGCGGTGCCTGGTCGCGATCGTGGAGACCGGCACCTTCACCGACGCCGCCGGCGAACTCGGCCTGTCGCAAGCGCAGGTCTCGCGCACCCTGGCCGGGCTGGAGAACGCCCTCGGCGTGCGGTTGTTGCGGCGCACCAGCCGCCAGGTCACCCCCACCGCCGCGGGCACCCGGATCCTGGCCCGCGCGCGGCGGGTGCTGGCCGAAGCCGAGGACCTGGTGCGCGAGGCGACCACCGGGGACGCGACTCTGCGGGTGGGTCATGCCTGGTCGGCGATGGGCCGGCACACGGTGGCCTTCCAGCGGCGCTGGGCGGCGTCGTGGCCGGAGGTGCGGTTGCAGCTGGTGCGCACCAACTCGGCCACCGCGGGCCTCGGCGAAGGCGCGTGCGATGTGGCCGTGGTGCGCTCGGAACCCGACCGGCGCCGGTTCTCGGGAGTGGTGGTGGGTTTGGAGCGCCGCTATTGCGCGATGGCCACCGATGACGCGTGGGCGCGGCGCCGGTTCGTGCGGTTGGCCGACCTCGCCGAGCGCACCGTGCTCATCGACCGCCGCGCCGGATCCACCACCCCGCAGCTGTGGCCGGAGGACCAGCGGCCCGGGTTCGACTACACCGCCGACGTCGACGACTGGCTGACCGCGGTCTCCAGCGGACGCGTCGTGGGCATCACCTCCGAGGCCACCCTCACCCAGTACCGGCGCAGCGGTGTGGTGTTCCGGCCGGTGCGCGACGCCCCACCGATCCCGGTGCAGGTCATCTGGTGGCGCGACGAGCGGCACGCCCACGCGGGCAAGGTCGTCGACCTGCTCACCGAGCTCTACCGGCGGTGAGCAGTACCCGGCTGCTGGGTCACAGGCCTCCGGCCACGCGCAGCACGGCGCCGCTGGCGTAGGTGGCCTGCTCGCTGAGCAGCCACGCGATGGCCGGGGCGATCTCCTCGGGTTCCCCAGCACGGCCGGCCGGGACGCGGGCCACGGCGGTCTCGACGCGCTCGGGCCTTCCGGCCCCGGCGTGGATGCCGGTGCGCACCAGCCCGGGGGCCACGGCGTTGACCCGGATCCCGTCGCTCGCGAGCTCCTTCGCCAAACCGGTGGTGAGCGCGTCGACCCCGGCTTTGGCGGCGGCGTAGTGCACGTACTCGTGCGGGGAGCCGAGGGTGGCGCTGCTGGAGGAGACGTTGACGATCGCCCCGCCCGCGCCACCGCGCCGAGTCGACATGACCTGGGCCGCGCGGCGGGAGCACAGGATCGTGCCCAGCAGGTTGACGTCGAGGACGTGCCGGATGACCTCGGTGGGGGTGTCGGCGAGATCGGCGATGTGGGCGGTCAGCCCGGCGTTGTTGACCAGCCCCGTCACCTGGCCCAGCTCGGCCGCCGCGGCGAACAAGCCGTCCACATCGGACTCGCTGGTGACATCGGCGCGCACCGCCACCGCCCGCACGCCTTCGGCGCGGGCCTGCTCGGCGACCGCCTCGGCTTGCCCGGTCGCGCTGCGGCAGCCCAGGACGAGGTCGTGGCCGGCGCGGGCCAGCACCAGCGCGGTGGCCGCGCCGATACCGCGCGAACCACCGGTGACGATCGTGATCATGCGCTGATCATGGCACGAGCAGCATCAGCGCCGGGCCGTGCGTGTAGAGCACCACGAACACCATCGCCACCGCCGCGGTGAACAGCACCGCCTGCACGACCAGACCCACTCCGCGCAGCTTCCAGCCCGCCCCGGCGGCCAGCAGCAGCACACCGACGAGCCCCTGACCCCACCAGTACACCGGCGAGGTGCTCTCGGAGATGACCAGCAGCCCGTACCCGGCCTCGCCCAGCAGCACCCCGCACAGCGCCGAAAGCCCCAGCGCCGCCCGGGTTCCCGGCCGCCGACGCAGCCACTGCGCTCCCACGCCCAGCACCGGACCCGCGACCAGCGCCGCAGCCGACCAGAACACCATCAGCCCGGTGGAGGCGGGGTAGCCGCGCAGCAGGTCGGTGAGCACGTAGCCGGCCAGCATCGACAGCAGCGACCCGAAACCGCACGCCGCCCCGGACACCGCGGTCGGGGCGGGCAGGGCCAGCAGGAAGGCCAGCAGCGTCCACGACCCGCTGGAGTTGGCCAGCGACGACAGCCAGGCGGGCAGCATCCCCTGCGCGATGGCCGTGACCCCACCCGCGATCAGCCCGCACACCACCGCCAGCACGACGGCGCGCGCGGCGCCGCGACGACGGTGCATCCCACCGCGTCGTGCTGCGGTCTGGTCCATGCCCAGCAGTTTCCCAGCCGAATCCGACCGTGGAAGACCGGTTCGGACCAACCCCGGGGCCGCAGGATGGCGGATTGTCCGCCCCGGCACCGGCGAGGAGGCTGGAGAGGTTTTGTCCAGCCGAGTGCAGGGGGACCGTGATGGACGGGATCGGGATCGTGGGCGCGGGTGTGGCGGGCCTGCACCTGGGGATGCTGCTGCGCCGCCAAGGCGTGCCGGTGACGCTCTACAGCGAGCGCGCACCACAGCAGCTGGGGTCGGGCCGGTTGCCCAACGCCGTGGCCCACCACCACGTCACCATCAGCCGTGAACGCGCCCTGGGCGTGGAGCACTGGGACGCAGGCGAGTTCGGCTACGGCGTGCACCACCACTACCTCGGCGGCCCGTCACCGGCGCGGTTCATCGGCAGGTTCAGCGCCCCCTCGCGGGCGGTGGACCAGCGGATGTTGCTGCCGCGGCTGGTGCACGACTTCTGCGACGCGGGAGGCACTTTCGAACACCGCGCCATCACCCCCGCCGAGGTCGAGGAGCTGGCGCGACGCCACGACCTGGTCGTCCTCGCCACCGGGCGCGGCGGGCTGCCGAGCTGTTCCCGCGGCGCGCTGATCTCAGCCCGTTCGACCGGCCGCAACGCCGGTTGTGCGTCGGGCTCTACGACGGCATCGCCCCGGCCGAACCCCGAGGCGTGACGCTGAGCATCGCCCCGGGACACGGGGAACTGATCGAGATCCCGATGCTGTCGTTCACCGGGCAGGTCTCGGCGTTGCTGTTCGAAGCCGTGCCGGGCGGGGCGTTCGAGGCGATCGCCGCGTGCTCCTACGACGCCGATCCGGCGGCGTTCCACCGCCTGGTGCTGGAGATCCTGCGCGAACACCACCCGTCGGTGCACGAACGCGTCGACCCGGCGCGCTTCGGGCTGACCCGGCCGCTGGACCTGCTGCAGGGCGCGATCACCCCGGGCATCCGCGAGGACTTCGCGATGCTGCCCAGCGGCCGCCCGGTCATCGCCGCGGGCGACGCGCACGCCGTGGTCGACCCGGTGGTGGGCCAGGGAGCCAACTGCGCGTCCTACTCGGCGTGGGAGCTGGGCCGGCAGATCCTCGACGATCCCCACTTCGACGAGCGCTTCTGCCGCAAACTCGCCGCGCGCAGGCGAAACCTGGTGCGCGCCACCACCGACTGGACCAACCTCATGCTCTCCAGTTCGCCGCCGCAGCACCTGCAGGACCTGCTGGGCGCGATGGCCACCACCCCTGCGGTGGCCGATGAGTTCACCGAGAACTTCAACCACCCCGACCGCCAGTGGGACATCCTCGCCACACCCGAGCGCACCCGCGCCTACCTGGCCGGCCACGGCCTGGGCTGATGACCTGGTGGGGTCAGTGCCAGTGGTCCGGGCGCTGCAGCCCGGTGGGCAGCCGGGTGGTGTCGTCGCCGCGCGCGGCCGAGACCTGCGGCTGGGTGAGGAACAGGGCACCGGTGAGGTTCGCGCCGCGCAGGTCGGCGTCGCGCAGGTCCGCGCCCAGCACGTCGGCCAGGCGCAGGTCGGCGTCGCGGGCGTCGGCGGCGATGAGCAGCGCGCCCCGCAGGTTGGCCGCCCGCAGGTCCGCGCCGCGCAGCGAGCGGCCCATCAGGTCGGCGCCGCGATGCTCCGGGCTGGGACGTTCGCCGCGCGCCAAGCGGCTGGCCTGGCCGAGCAGATCACCGGTCTGGGCGCGCTCGGCGTTGAGATCGAGCGCGGTGAGCTCCTCGGCGCCGAGCTCGGTCAGGGCGGTGACCTCGTCGAGCCGTGCCCGCAACGCCTGGTGCAGCGGCGCGGTGTCGGTGCGCTCGAGGGCGTCGGTGAGGTACCACAGCAGTTCGTGCAGGCCGCGCATGACCGGGAACGCGGCGAACATCGGCCCGGCGACGCCGGGTTCTTCCCGCCACGACGCGCCGCCGAAGGTGTGCTGGGTCAGGTGCTGGCCGGCGCCGAAGCAGTCGAAGACCGTGCAGCCGGAGAAACCGCTCTCGCGCAGGCGGGTGTGGATCCCGCAGGAGTGGTCGGCCAGCAGGTTCCGGCACGGTGTTCCGGCGGGCTTGTCCACCGCGAACTCCGCCGAGGCCGAGAAGGGCAGCGCCACGCAGCACAACCCGACGCACCGGGCGCAATCGGCCCGCAGTTCCCGCTGTTGCACCATGCACTGGATTGTCCTCTCACCAGCGGTGATCGCCTCCGGCGGGGGCGTTGGTACCGTCACTGATCGTGAGCGAGCAGCCGGAGCAGACACGCGAGACCGCTGAGGGCATCTGCCGTTTCCCGGGGTGTGAGCGGGCGGTGGAGCGCCCCAGCGGTCCGGGACGTCCACCGGAGTACTGCGACCTGCCCGAACACACCCGCTGGCGGGCGTGGAAGCAACGTCAGCGCCTGCAGGCCGTGGCCGAGCAGACCCCCGCCGCAGCACCGGAGGGCTCCAGCGAGTTCGACGGGTCCCGGTTGCGGGCCGAGGAGCTGCTGCGCCAGTACCGGCTGCTGTCCGAGCAGCTCGGCCGCAACCTGCGGGCGGGTCTGGACGAGCTGGCGACGCTGACCGATCCGTCGGCGGCCGAGGCCCAGATCCAGGCCGCCCAGGCCGAGGCCGCGCACCGCATCGCCCAGGCCGAGCAGGCGCTGGCCACCGCGCAGCAGCAGCGCCGCGACGCCGAGCAGGCCCGCCAGGCCGCCGAAGAGGCCGCCGAGGACGCCATCAGCACCGCCGAGACCGCCGGTGGTGAGGCCGAGCAGGCCCGCGCCGAACGCGACCGGGCAACGGCTGAGGCCGAACGGGCGCGGGAGCAGGCCGCCGCCGATGTCGAAGCGGCGCGCAACGAGGCCGAGGTCGCCACCGCCGCGGCCCGCCGCGAAGCCGACGACCTCGTCGCCCGGGCCCGCGAGGACGCCGAAGACCGCATCGCCGCCGCCCACACCGATCTGGAGACCGCGCGTGCCGAGGCCGCCGCGCAGGTGCAGGCCGCCCAGCAGCAGGCGCGGCGGGAGATCGCCGAGGCCGACTCCCGCCGGTCCGAGGCAGCCGAGCGGGCCGCCCGCGCGGAGTCGGCAGCCGAGACGGCCCGGGATCAGGTGGCTGAGCTGCGCCAGGCCGCCGAAGCCTCGCGCGCCGAGATCGAGCGCCAGCGCACCGAGCTGACGACGCTTCGCCAGCAGCAGGCCGCGGAGCTCCAGCGCGTGCGCGAGGAGGCCGCTGAACGGCTGCGGGCCGAGCGCGAGGCGCACGCTCAGCGGTTGGAGGCGGTGCAGGACGCGCGGGATCAGGCGCGGGCGCGCGCCGAACGCGCCGAGACCCAGCTCGACGCCGCCACCGAGGAGCTCCGCGCGCTGCGCACCGATGCCCAGCAGGGCGATCGCGGCTGAGGCGTTCATTCCTTCGGGCGGGCCAGTCGCCAGACGACCTCGATACCGGATTTCGCGGGTGCGTGGGCGAAACGGGCCGGGTGGTGGGGGTCGACGCAGGTGAAGCCGAGACGTTCGGGGACACCGCGGCTGGCGGTGTTGGCCGCGTCGTGCCAGATCTCCACGCGGTCGATTCCCGGGAGCGCGAAGGCCTGCTCGGTCAACGTGCGCGCGGCGGTGGTGACCAGTCCGCGGCCGGTGTGGGCGGGGTGCAGCCAGTAGCCGATCTCCAGGCCGCCCTCACCGATGCGGCGCTCGAGCGAGATCGTGCCCGCGACGGTCTCGCCGGTGGTGATCAGGTAGGTGTAGCCGCGCCCGGTGTGCCAGCGGGTGGTGGCCTCGTCGATGAAGGCCGCGGCGGCGGGGTAGTCGCCGGCGGCCCAGGGCATCCAGGGGCGCAGGTGTTCCAGGGATTCGGTGACCGCCAGGTGCAGGGCGCCGGCATCGGCCGAGGTCGGTCGGCGCAGCCGCGCACCGGGCAGGTCGAGGACTTCGGCGGGGCGGGTCATGCCCGCTGATGCTGCTGGCTCGGCACTGCGGTTGGCAACCGGATTTCCCGGGCGGAAACGACGCTGGGGGCGTGGTCCCGGCGAACGGGATCACGCCCCCAGCTGCTACCGCTGTGCGGTTCGGGCTCAGATGAGGCCGAGCTTGCTCACGGTGTCGCGCTCCTCGGAGAGCTCGGCGACCGAGGCGTCGATGCGCTCGCGGGAGAACTCGTCGATCTCCAGGCCCTGGACGATCTCGAACTTGCCGTCGCGGGCGGTGACCGGGAACGACGAGATCAGGCCCTCCGGGACGCCGTAGGAGCCGTCGGAGACGACACCGGCGGAGGTCCAGTCACCCTCGGGGGTGCCGTTGACCCAGGTGTGGACGTGGTCGATGGCGGCGTTGGCGGCCGAGGCGGCCGAGGAGGCGCCGCGGGCGTCGATGATGGCCGCACCGCGCTTGGCCACGGTCGGGATGAACTCGTCGGCCAGCCAGGACTGCTCGACCTGCTCGGCGGCGATCTTGCCGCCGACCTCGGCGTGGAAGAGGTCGGGGTACTGGGTGGCGGAGTGGTTGCCCCAGATCGTCAGCTTGCGGATGTCGGTGACCGACACGCCCAGCTTCTGCGCGAGCTGGGTCTGGGCGCGATTGTGGTCCAGGCGGGTCATGGCGGTGAAGCGCTCGGCCGGCACGTCCGGGGCGTGGGCCTGGGCGATCAGCGCGTTGGTGTTGGCCGGGTTGCCGACCACCAGGACGCGCACGTCGTCGGCGGCGCCGGCGTTGATGGCCTCGCCCTGGGGCTTGAAGATGCCGCCGTTGGCCTCGAGCAGGTCACCGCGCTCCATGCCCTTGGCGCGGGGGCGGGCACCGACCAGCAGCGCGACGTTGGTGCCGTCGAAGGCGGTGCGCGCGTCGTCGGTGATGTCGATGCTCTCAAGCAGCGGGAAGGCGCAGTCGTCGAGCTCCATCGCGGTGCCCTCGGCAGCCTTGACCGCCTGCGGGATCTCCAGCAGCCGAAGCTTGATCGGGGTCTCGGCGTCGATGAGCTGGCCGGAGGCGATCCGGAACAGCAACGCGTAGCCGATCTGACCGGCCGCACCGGTGACGGTCACGGTGACGGGAGCTTTGGTCATGAGGTCTCGTTCTCCTGCTCGACGGGTGGTGTTTGCTCTGCTGGGGATGCTATCCCCAGCGCCGCGGGGCTGTGGGAGACCGGTCAGGGATCACAGCGCGGGCGTTGCGGGACCGATTCAGCGCGCGAGATCCGCACCACACGTGGGGTGGCCGCGGGTGTGGGATTGGCTGTTTTCCACCCGTGGCGTGGTGCCTAGCGTCGTCGGAGAGGCCGGTGACGACGGGGGTGCGGTGTGGTCGGTGGTGCGGCGGTGGCCGGGATCGCGGTGGTGGCGCTGGGGCTGGTGCTCACGCCGGGGCCGAACATGGCCTACCTGGTGTCGCGGACGTTGACGCAGGGGCGGCGCGCGGGTGCGGTGTCGTTGTGCGGTGTGGCGGCGGGTTTCGCGGTCTACGCCGCGGCGGCGGCCGCCGGTCTGTCCACGGTGTTCGTGCTGGTGCCCGCCCTGTACTCGGCGGTGCAGGTGGCCGGGGCGGGGTATCTGCTGTGGTTGGCGTGGAGGCAGCTGCGGCCGGGCGGGGTGTCGTTGTTCGAGCCCGCGCCGGTGCCGCGGGTGTCGGCGGGCAGGTTGTTCGCGATGGGGTTGCTGACGAATCTGCTCAACCCGAAGATCGCGGTGCTGTACGTGTCGTTGCTGCCGCAGTTCGTGGATCCGGCACGGGGTTCGGTGGCCGCGCAGTCGCTGGTGCTGGCGGGGGTGCAGATCGCGGTGGCGGTGTCGGTCAACGCGGTGATCGTGCTCGGCGCGGGCGGGGTGGCGCGGCTGCTGGCGGGGCGTCGGATGTGGGTGCGGGTGCAGCGGTGGGTGATGGGTGCGGTGCTGGCGGCGTTGGCGGTGCGGCTGCTGGGCGAGCGCTCCCGCGCACCCCTCTAGACCGACGGGTCAGGTCATGCGTTTGCCGCCGCCGGCGTAGAGGGTTTGCCCGGTCAGCCACCGGGCTTGGTGGGAGGCCAGGAACACCGCGATGTCGGCGATGTCGTCGGGGTGCCCGACCCGGCCCAACGGGCTGAACTCGGCGAAGCGGGTGCTCATGTCGCGGCTGATCCAGCCGGTCTGCACCGGTCCGGGGGCGATGATGTTGACGGTGATGCCGGCGGGCCCGAACTCCGCTGCGGCCGAGCGCGACAGCGATTCGAGGGCGTTCTTGGTGGCCCAGTAGGAGATCTCGCCGGGTGCGCCGTCGGCGGCGTCGGTGGAGAGGGTGATGATGCGTCCCCAGTCGGCGCGTCGCTGCTGGTGGCGGCGGTGGTGTTCGGCCATGAGCAGGGCGGGGGCGCGGGTGTTGACGGTGTGGTGGGCGTCGAGGCTCGCGGCGGTGACGGTGCTCGCGCCGCGGGCGCGGGTGAAGGTGTCGGGGTCGTTGTGGGCGGCGTTGTTGACCAGGATCTCCACCGGGCCCAGCTGCGCTTCGGCCTGGTCGTAGATGAGCGCCGGTGCGGCGGGGTCGGCCAGGTCGGCGGTGATGGCGTGGGCGGTGTGGCCGTCGGCGCGCAGCGCGGGGGTGAGGTGGTCGCTGCTGCCGGGCGGGTTGACCAGCAGCAGCCGGACCTGCTGGCGGGCCAGCGCTCGGGCGATGGCCGCACCGATGCCCAGGGCGTTGTCGGTGCCGGTGATGACGGCGACGCGGTCGCGCAGTCGCGGGTCGATCATGAGCTGATCATGGCCTGCCCCGCCACTCCCACTGGCGTCGGGGTGGTTCTAGGCTGTGTCAGCATGGCGGACGGTGAGGACGGGGTCGATCGGATCCAGGCGGCCTGGCAGCGGGAGCGGCCCGGCATGCCGGTGGCCTCGATCGGGGTGATCACGCGCATCTGGCGCATCGCCAAGCTCCTCGACGACGAGCGCCGCCGCACCGACGCGCGCGCCGGGATGGACGCGGCCACCCGGGATCTGCTGTCCACGCTGCGCCGCGCCGGCCCGCCCTACCGGCTGGCGGCCGGTGAGATCGCCCGCCAGTCGCTGGTCAGCGCGGGGGCGATCTCGCAGCGCGTGGCGCGGGCCGAGCAGCGCGGTCTGGTGCGCCGCGGCAGGGGCGGTGACGACGGGCGCAGCGTGCTGGTGGAGCTGACCGACACCGGTCACCGGCTCATCGAGGACCACGTCGACGATCTGCTGCACCACGAGGAGACGTTGCTGGATTCGCTGGATGCCGCCCAGCGCGAGCAGCTGACCGAGCTGCTGCGGGTGTTGCTGGGTGATCTCACCGAGCGCTTCGGCGCCGAGGACCGTCCTTAGTGGCCTTTGTGGGCGCCTCCGTTGACGTGCAGGGTTTGGCCGGTGAGGTGCCCGGCGCCGGGTGAGGCGAGGAAGGCGGCCAGGGCGGCGATGTCGTCGGGGCGGCCGGCGCGGCCGGTGTCGGTGTTGTCGATGAGGGTGCGGCGGCGGGTGTCGGTGAGGTGTCCGCGGAAGAACTCGGTGTCGTCGATGAGGCCGGGGGCGATGACGTTGGCGGTGATGCCGCGCGGGCCGAGTTCGGCGGCCAGCGCGCGGGTGTAGGCCTCGATGGCGGCTTTGGCGGCGCCGTAGGAGCCCGATCCCTGGGCGGCGGCGATCGAGCCGATGGTGATCACGCGTGCGCCGTCGGCCAGCCGGGGCGTCAGGGCGGTGGTGACGAGCACGGCGGTGAGCACGTTGGCGCGCAGGTTGGCCTGCCAGGATTCGGCGACCGCGGTGAGTCCCTCGGCGGCGGGGCGGTCGAAGTCGGTGTTGCCGCCGGCGTTGTTGACCAGCACGTCGATCGTCTCGGGCAGCCCGGCGGTGGCGGCGGTGACGTGGTCGGGGTCGGCGGCGTCGAAGGGCAGTGCTGTGGCGCCGAGGCGGTGGGCGGCCTCGGCCAGCGGGCCGGGGCGGCGGCCGGTGATGGTCACCGAGTCTCCGGCGCGGGTGAAGCTCTCGGCGATGGCGTAGCCGATTCCGGTGGCGCCTCCGGTGATGAGGATGTTTCGCCCCACGACACACTCCTTAAGGTCTAAAGTAGTTGGTTCACGGTAGCGCGACTCCGCAGCCACCGGCAACGGGTTTTCACCCGCATGCCGCCGAAAAACCGCTTGCCCGGCGCGAATGCGGCGTGTAGAGGTCAGTGAATGCTGCACGAGAGCGGTACCGGCGAGGTCGTGGCGCTGACCGGCCAGACCACGACGTTGCGCTACGCACCGCTGGCCGGGGCCCCGCGCATGGCCCGGCTCATCGCCGCCGAAGGCCCGGACGTGCTGGAACTGCTGCACAAGCGGCTGCCCGGCTGGAACGTGGTCACCGACCTCACCCACGGGCACCGGCTGCTGCGCGCGGGAGCCCGGCTGCGCCGCCACGCCCACACTATGCACCGCGACCTGCGCGCCGACCCGCCCCCGCAGGACTGGGCCGGGCTCCGGCCACCACCCCCGCTGCGGGTCACCGCCTGCGACCGCCCCGCCGAGGCCCTGCTGCCCGCCTGGCGGGAGGCCTACCCGCCGGGCCATCCCGATCACGTCACCGCCGACGACCGCACGCTGCGCACCGAACTGCTCCAGCCGCTGCTGTCGGGCCGGGTGCTGGGCCCGCTGCTGGAGGCCAGCGCCCTGGTCACCGACGGCGCGGGCACCGTCGTGGCCGGCCTGATCGCCAACGACCGCGCCGGAACCGCGTGGATCAGCGACGTCTTCCGCCGCCGCGCACCGGCCTACACCGGGCTGGGCGGGCTGCTGCTGCGCCGCGCGCTGTCGGGGGTGGCCGGCGAGTTCGCGCGGGTGGGGCTGGCGGTGACGGTCGGCAACCCGGCGCAGCGGCTCTACCGCACGCTGGGCTTCGAGATCACCGAGACGACCATGACCTTCGCCGTGCCGTGAACCGCGACCGGCTATAGTGGCGGTGTGACCGGCAGTTCTCATCTCGTCTGGTGGCGCTCCAGCTAGGAGCGGCCACCCACTGCGGTACACCCAGATCACCCGAGGGCCGTTCGACCGACGGCCCTTTTTTCGTGCGCGTGCGGCGCTCGTGCGGGTTTCGGCGGACGACGGCGCCGGGCCGACACGAGAGGACCACCCTGATGACCACGACCGTCGAGATCTCCCCCGCGGCGCGGCGCAGCGCCGAGCTCGAGGCCGAGATCACCGCCGATGCTTCCCGGTTCCGGATCCTCACCGGTGACCGGCCGACCGGGCCGCTGCACCTGGGCCACTACTTCGGCACCCTGCACAACCGGGTGCGGTTGCAGCGGCGGGGTGTGCGGCTGGGGTTGGTGATCGCCGACTACCAGGTGCTCACCGATCGCGACGTCGCCGACGACCTCGACTCGCACGTGCTGGGGTTGATCGCCGACTACCTCGCGGCCGGCATCGACCCGGACGAGGCGATGATCTTCACCCACAGCTCGGTGGCCGCGCTCAACCAGCTGCTGCTGCCGTTCCTGAGCCTGGTGACGGTGCCGGAGCTGCAGCGCAACCCGACGGTCAAGGACGAGATCGCCCACTCGCGGCAGGCGGGGGTGTCGGGGTTGATGTTCACCTACCCGGCGCACCAGGCGGCCGACATCCTGTTCTGCAAGGCCAACCTGGTTCCGGTGGGTTCCGATCAGCTGCCGCACCTGGAACTCACGCGCACGATCGCCCGCCGGTTCAACGACCACTACGGGCGGGTGTTCCCGGAGCCGGAGGCGTTGCTGAGCTCGGCGCCGCTGCTGCTGGGCACCGACGGGGTGAAGATGAGCAAGAGCCGCGGCAACGCGATCATGCTGGGCGCCACGGCTTCGGAGACCGCGCGGTTGATCCGGGGCGCCAAGACCGATGCGCAGCGCCACATCACCTACGAGCCGCAGGCGCGGCCGGAGGTGGCGAGCCTGGTGCTGCTGGGGGCGTTGTGCAGCGGTCAGGATCCCGTCGAGCTGGCCGAGGGCGTGGGTTCGGGTGGTGCGGCGGCGTTGAAGTCGGTGGTGACCGAGGCGGTGAACTCCCACTTCGCGCCGTTGCGCGCCGCCCGCGCCGAGCTGGCAGCCGATCCGGGGTACCTGCGCGGGGTGCTGGCGCGGGGCAACGCCCGCGCCCAGGAGCGCGCGGAGGCGACGTTGGCCGAGGTGCGGGAGGCGATGGGCACCGTCTACGGGGTGTCCAGGTAGGACAGTGCGAGCTCGGACAGGTGCAGTCCCGTGCCGGTGGTGTCGATGAGGCCGAGTTCGCGCAGTCGCCAGATGTCGGTCTTGGTGCGCGAGACGGGGCGTTGTTGTTCGGCGGCGAGGTCGGCGGGTGCCAGTCCGGGGCGGCGGCGCAGGGTGTCGAGGACGTGGCGGGTCCAGGGGCCGCGGGGTGTGGCCAGGTCGAGGCGGGCGAGCTGGGCTTGCAGGTCGCGCCGGCGGTGTTCGTCGAGCCCGCCGGGTCGCGGGCGGGCCGGGGTGGTGG